>PWFW01000283.1 GCA_003554225.1 Halanaerobiaceae bacterium
ACCAGAAATGTAGAATATGCCAGATAAATTTCAAGTTAATTAAGATAATAATAGCAAAAACAAAAAAACCGGAAAATCGGGGGTCTGAGTTATTCTCTGCCCCCCTTTTTTCTATGTTAAAGGTGCAATTTAGAGTTTATCATTGACTATCCAGGAAGAATAATTCTTTAGGTATAAAGCAGATATAAAGCAGGTAAAGCAGAAAAGAGCTTTTATCAAAAGCAAAAAAGTAGAAATGAGGACTAAAGATGAAATTTTTACTGATAGGAGATATCGTAGGACGGGCTGGCAGAAGAGCGGTGAGAGAGCTGCTGCCGGAGATAAAAGAAGAACATAAGATTGATTTTTCCATAGCCAATGCTGAAAATTCAGCCGGTGGATTTGGCATTACCAGAAAAATTGCTGAAGAGCTTTTTGACTACGGAGTTGACTGCCTGACCATGGGCAATCATACCTGGAAAAATAAGAACATATATAAGTTCATTGACTCTGAACCAAGATTAATCCGGCCTCTCAATTTTGCTCCCGGAATTCCCGGACGGGGATATTCCTCTTTCATGAAAAATGGCAGGAGGATTATTGTTGTTAATTTAATCGGTCAGATATATATCGGCCCCCATGACTCTCCCTTCAGAATCATAGATAAACATCTTGATACCCTGAAGCTCGATTCTGATATTCTGCTGGTTGATTTCCATGCTGAAGCAACCGGGGAAAAGGGAGCAATGGGACGTTATCTCGATGGAAAGGTTGACTGCGTCTTCGGCACCCACACCCATGTTCAGACCAATGATGCTGCTGTTTTACCTCAGGGAACTGCATTTATCTCTGATATCGGCATGACCGGAGCAGTTGATTCAATTCTAGGGATGAAACCGGATTCGATTATTAAAAAGCACCTAACCGGCCTGCCCACTAAATTTGATGTCGGTACCGGCACTGTCAGGTTATCAGGCGCTGTTTACGATCATAAGAATAACGATATCTATACAATTAAGAAAACCCATGATCACGAGTAATAACTGAAGAGTCGGATTATATCTTGACATGATTTTTCCTATCTGTTAAACTAACTTCAGGACTTTTATATTTTTTAATATTTCACTTAATAATTCACAGAGCTTTTTAATGTCTGATTGTGTTACAAAAATAACAAATTGCCTGCAGCAAAGGGCCTTTAAAACTGCTCGGAGAGAGCAGTAATTTTATGGAGGTGTGAAAGTGGAAGAACTAAAAAAGTTTCCTATCGGTGGAGTTCATCTTCCTGAAGAAAAACATTTAACGACCGCTGTTCCCATTGAAAAAATGGATTATCCCGTTAGAGTAACAATTCCGGTGCAGATGCATATCGGGGCTCCCTGCCAGCCAATAGTGGAAGAGGGAGAGGAAGTACAGCGGGGGCAGAAAATTGCCGAGAACAGGGAAGAGCTGTCTGCAGCAATCCATGCCAGTATTTCCGGCATATATCGCGGAATTGTAACCAGACCTGGAGTTGATGGCTCGGAAATTAACTGTCTGCTGATAGAAAATACCGGCCAGAATAACAGCGAAATATTACTGGATAGAGATTTCGATCCTCAAAATCCTGAACCGGAAGATATTGTAAATATTGTTAGAGAGGCAGGTATTGTGGGACTGGGAGGAGCCTGTTTTCCCACCCACATTAAACTGGCACCGCCGGAAGATAAGCCGATAGATACCATAATTATCAACGGGGCAGAATGTGAGCCCTACCTGACCGTGGATGACAGATTGATGCAGGAGAAGACCAACACTTTGTTTAAAGGTCTGGAGTTAATTTTACAGGCTGTTAATGCGGAAAAAGGCATTGTCGCCAGCGAAATTAATAAACCGGAAGCTATTAAAGCCATCCGGGCTGAAGCAGAAAACTGGGATAATCTGGAGGGAGTACCTCTGGACACCAGATATCCTCACGGTGCAGAAAAACACCTGATTAAAGCCGTTCTTAATCGGGAGGTACCCCGCCGGGGTCTGCCGATGGATGTGGGAATAATAGTTAATAATGTACAGACTGCCGTTAAGATAGCTGAAGCCTTTTATGAAGGAAGAAGTCTGGTGGACCGGGTTATAACTGTCAGCGGCAGAGGTCTGGAGAAACAGATGAATCTGGTTGTTCCCATCGGAACCTCCCTGCAGGATGTTATTGATTTTGCCGGCGGCATAGCCGTAGAGGATTACTATACTATTGTCGGCGGTCCCATGACGGGGAAAAGAGTTAATAATCACAAGGTACCGGTTGCCAAGGGTACCTCAGGCATAGTTGTGCTTTCCCGGGAGGAATATTCAGATGCTGAGACCAGAGTTTGCATCAGATGCGGAAAGTGTGTTGATGTCTGTCCGATGTATCTGCCGCCTAACCGGATTACAGCTTTTGTAAATAATGAAATGTATGAAGAAGCAGAGATTGCCGGACTGAATGACTGTATAGAATGTGGCGCCTGCGCCTTTGTCTGTCCTGCCAAGCGGCCTTTACTGCGCTGGATCCAGCGGGGCAAGGCAGCCAATCAATAACCTGGAGGTGAAGCAATTTGGCAAATTCTTATGAAATGTCAGGGCCGCATATTCAGGATCTGGATTCTATTGAAAAAACTATGTGGAATGTGGTCCTGGCACTTATTCCTGCAATATTAACAGCTGTTTATCTTTTTGGAACTTATGCCCTTTATTTAATATTTGCCACTACGGTGGCCTGTGTTATTGTGGAATTACCCTACCATAGAAAGAAAAAGGGTTTTAATAAAATTTTAGGTGATGGCAGTGCAGTAGTAACCGGGGTAATTTTAGGGTTATCATTACCTCCCACTGCCCCCTGGTGGATTCCGCTGGTAGGTGGATTTCTGGCAATCCTGGTAGGCAAGCAGTTATTCGGGGGACTGGGAAATAATATTTTTAACCCTGCTCTGGTCGGACGGGCCATACTTGCCATCTCCTGGCCGCTTTTCATGACTCAGTGGACAACTCCCTTTGATGGGGTCTCTACCGTAACTCCGTTATCTTCACCGGCTGCTTCAGCATCATACTGGGATTTATTTATAGGTAATGTCCCCGGCAGCATCGGAGAAACTTCAGTTATCATGTTATTAATTGGAGCAGCCTACCTTTATTATAAGGGTTATCTCGATCTGAGAATTTCTCTTTCCTATGTAGCTGCAGCAGGCGTTACTGCTCTGCTGTTAGGGACCGATCCTCTATTCACTATTTTGGCCGGTTCTTTGATTTTCGGGGCATTTTTTATTGCCACAGATATGGTCAGCTCCCCAGCTACCAGAAGCGGACGGCTGGCTTACGGAATTGGCTGCGGGGTTTTAACTGTTGTTATCAGGGTTTTTACGGCCTATCCCGAAGGGGTAACCTTTGCAGTATTAATAATGAATGGTTTTGCCCATTTATTTGATACTCTGTTAGAGGGCTATAAATTTGGCCAGATTGGACTGAAAAAGAAAAGACTTACTCAGGTTGGAGTAGTAGTGCTGGCCACTGCGATATTTGCTCTGTTTGCCTATGGGGGAACATTAATTACCGATACCGACTTTCTCGAGCAGCATCACAGAGTTTTTGATAAACATGCTGCTACCTTCTTTCCCCAGGCTGATGGCTTTAACATGCTGGAAGATCTTCACCGCGACAGACTGCTGGCTGAAGTTACCCACGGTCATGAAAGACTGGGTTTTCTGGCCTATGTCCACCGGATCGGTTACAGCGGCAGAATTGAAAACATGATAGCCATAGATCCTGAGGGCAGAGTAATTGGCAGCAAAATAATTGAACATGAAGAGAGCTCAACCCTGGGAGCCCAGATCGAAAAAGATAGCTTTCGGGACCAATTTATCGGACTAACCTACGAAGATCTTACTCCTACCCTGGGAGGAGGAGATTTCAGGCTTGATACTATCACCAATGCAACTTTATCTTCTATAGCCACAGCTCAAACCTTTGAGACTGCTCTGGAGCTGGTTAACCGGCAGCTGGAAGGAAACAAATTTGACTATTTCGATATGCCGACCGGCAGATATGTCGGTACCGGTTCAGGCATGTGGGGTGAATTGAAAGCTGAGGTAATAATTGAAGACGGCTTCTTGATGGATGTTAACGTGCTGAGGCATAAAGATACTCCTCATGTGGCGAGAAGTGCCTTTGAAAGAATGCATACCCGGGTTATCAGTGCTCAGAGCACCGATGTGGATACGGTATCGGGCTCTACCATGAGCAGCCGGGGAATGCTGGCAGCAATAGATGATGCTCTGGCAGGTGAAAGGGTTGATGTTGAACCGGCCAGATTTGACATTGCCGATGGCACCTACACCGGTTCAGCTGCCGGCATGATTGGTGATATTGTTGTTGAAGTAGAAATTAAAGATGGTGAGGTTGTTGATATTGTAATTCTGGAAGAGGAAGAGACCACCTATCTGGCTGAGCCAGCCTATCAGCTTTTAAAAGAAAGGGTATTGACTCAACAGAGTACAGAGGTTGATCTTGTTTCTGGAGCAACAATGACAAGCCGGGGTTTCCTGGCAGCCATTGCCAATGCTGTTACCATCGATGAGGAGTTTGTCATTCCGGTTGATGATGGAACCTACGAAGGCAGAGCAGAGGGTTATATGGGTGAAATTGTCCTGGAAGTGACAATTGAAGAAGGTGAAATTACAGAAATTAACATCATCGAGCACCAGGAAACCGAGGATATAGCTCTGCCAGCCTTTGAACAGCTGACAGAGGATGTTGTTAGAGCCCAGACCACCAGTGTGGATACTGTTACTGGAGCTACCGGCAGCAGTGAGGGCTTCCTGAGAGCGATTGAAAAT
>PWFW01000108.1 GCA_003554225.1 Halanaerobiaceae bacterium
CCTGGAAGGCATATTAGAGGGCATATTAAAGGGATTTATAAAGGGAAGGATAGGGAGAGAAAGCAACAGAAAGAGAAAGGAGCAGCCATCTTGGAGATAATCCACCTTGATTTTTGCGAAGATATTTTTCAACGGGCAGTAGATTTAACGCCGACGCTTTACCTGGCTGATGATGAACGGGCCGGCAATCTGGAGCTGGCCAGAGGGAGCTATCAGAATCAGCTTGAGCCCCTGACACCCCGGAGTGAATTTCTCCCCCTCTCAGCTTTTAAAGAGAGGCTGCTGGCAACCGATCAGGTTACCTTGCGGGAGGAGAAACTGGCTGTCATTCTTTTTGAGCTTCTAACCGACGAGGAAAAATCCCGCCTCAGGGTTGAGAGCTACAACGATATCATTGATTTTGCCTCCCGCTTTCACCAGTTTTATCAGGAACTGGCGGATTACCAGCTGCAAATTGATAAACTGCCTGAACTGGAGGGCTGGCGGCGGGAAAAATTCCAACTTTTTCAGAAGCTCCGGGAGAGATATCTTAAGCGGCTGTCTGAAAACGGTTTTACTGATGTCAGCCTGGAATACTCTCTGAAAAATTTCTCTCCCGGGCCTCTTGAGCAGTTTAACAGGGTGGCCCTGCTTAACATAATTGAGCTGACTCCTCTGGAGAAGGGTCTCCTGCGGAAGGCCGATAATCATCTCGATGTTGAGCTCTATCTGCAGCTGCCACCAGGAGATTTTGCTGAGGCTGAGCTGGAATTTACCGGCCTGACTCTGGAAAAAGCCTGGCCGGGCCGCCTCAATCCTGACGGGCTCAAGCTTTATACAGCAGAGGAGGATGCCCTGCAGCTGCTTTCAGCTCTCAGGCTGGCTGAAAATCAGGGTCTCCAGCAGACAGAGATGCTGACGCCCCGCTGTCGGGATACCGGTTATCAGCGCCTGCTTTCGCCAGCCCGGGTTAAGATGCCCCGGCGGGAAAAGTACCGCCGCTGTCAGATCTACCGCTTTTTAAAATCGCTCTATCAGATTCTGGCAGAATCGCCTCAGGATTCCGATGATATCAGGCTTACCGCTCTGCTCTATGCCCTGGGGAAACCCTCTTTTCGGGAATATTTTAAGCTGCCGGAGCAGGGGGTTGCTCAGGTGCGAGATCTGCTCAAGGATAATTACCTCTATCTCGACAGTCAGCTTTCCCGGCGGAGAGTGCCCTCTCTTCAGCCGGTGCTGATTGAACTCAAAAAACTCCAGAAGTTGAAAAAGATGGGTGATCTGATTGATTATCTGGATCGGTTAGACTTTTCAGTTCTCTCCAGCAGCCGCTATCTCAATGATCTCGATCAGCTCTATGACGGAATGCTGGAGCTTACTGCCATTGAGGATCTGGGGCTGGTTAGCAGCTGGTCCCGATATTATCAGAACCCTGCTCTGGGTCTGCTGGACCGTCTGCTGCAGTATCTGGAGTTCAAGCAGCTCAAACCCCTGCCTGAAACGGCCAGAGGTAGAGCAGAACTCAAGCTGGATGATCTTTTTTCTGCCCCACAGCGGCAGCGGCAGCAGCTGATAATTTTGAATGCCAGCACCGGCTGGCTGCCCTCAGTTTCGAGAGCCACGGAGTTTTTGCTGACCGAGGAACAGCGGGAAGAGATCGGACTGCCAACCCCGGCAGATGAAAGAAAAGCCCAGCGCTATTATTTTTTCCGTCATCTTCTGACAGCTGAAGGGGCTAAAGTGCTGGCTCTGGAAAATCAGCGCAGCAATGAAAGTCCGGGGGCCTTTCTCGAGGAGCTTAAACTCAGGCAGGGACTGGAATATCAGGAGGCCCCTGTCGGCCGCCGCCATTACCGAGAGTTCTTTTCCTCGCTGCTGGCGGAGATTCCTCCCGCAGAGAAGCCCCAAAATATCGTTGAGAGCAGTGACATTCCCGTCAGAACAGCCAGCATTCCCGACCTGCCGATAAGCAGTGCTGAAGAGATTGCTGTTGAAGAGGGCCCGCTGATTGAAACAGAGGACTTTCCCTCTCAGGGTTTAAATCTGGGTTTTTACAGTTTTAACACCCTGCGGAGCTGTTATTTTCGCTTTCTCTGTCAGGAACTTTTTCAGCTTCCTGAAACCCTGGGTGATTTTGACAGCGATCTCAATGCCCTGACCTTCGGCTCGCTGGTCCATGATCTGGCGGAGGGAGTGCTGAGCAGGATGGGGGATAACAGCCTGAGAATGGAGAGAAATCAGGTAGCCGGGACAGTTGATCAGGTCCTGGATGATTACCGGCTCAAGATTGACCACCGTTTCAAAAAATATTACCGGCTGGTGGTCAGGGAGGCCCTGATCGAATCCCTGTTAAGATTTCCCGAAGATCCGGAGTCACCCTTCAGGAGGTCCAGGTCAGAATTTAAAGAACTTAAAACAGAATTTACCCCGCCTGGCCTTAAAAACAAGCCCTACTTTACCTCAGAGCTGGTGGATTTTTATCTCACCGGCAGACTGGATCTGCTGCTGGAGACTGAAGCTGAAAAAATAATCGTTGATTTTAAAAGCAGCAGCCGCATCAGGAATGACCACCGGGATCAGCTCAATTACTATGCTCTGCTGCTCAGGCAGAGCCTTAGAGAGGCAAAACCAATTCACAAATTTATCTATCTGGTGCTGGAGAACATTTTTGCCGGGGAACCCCCTGGTTCGGAAGTTAAATTTGGCAGTGAGGTTGAGGAGGAGCTGACAGCTTTTGTTACCAGTACCAGATATTCCAAGAGCTCAGGCTGCCGCTGGTGCAGCTATACTGCAATCTGCCGGGAAGGTGATAGCCGATGAAAAGCAGCCAGAATTTTCCTTCAGCCGCTGACAGCAGAAACAGCAGAAGCAAAAGTTCAACTTCTGACAGCGGGAGCAGCAGAAGCAGCAGTCCAATCAGAGAGAGCAGAGGCAGCAGAAGAGTCCTGAAAGCCAGCGCCGGCACCGGTAAGACCTACCGTCTTTCCCTGGAATACCTGGCGGCCCTGCTTCAGGGCCAGGATTTTCAGGAAATTGCCGTGCTGACCTTTACCCGTAAAGCCACTGCCGAAGCCCGGGAAAGGATCTTTGCTCAGCTGATCGAGCTGGAAAAGGGAGGTCAGAATTCAGAACTCTGGCAGCAGCTTAAAAAGCTCCATCCCGAAATCAGCTGGCAGCCGGAAAGACTGCGCAGCTGTCGGGAGAAGATGCTGCTGGAAAAGGATGCTGTTCACATCTATACCATCGACAGTTTTACCAATCAGCTTTTCAAATCCCTGGTTGCCCCTGCCCTGGGAATCTATGAATATAAGATAACCGAAACCAGCGATAATCAGGAGATTGTTGATGCCGTTTTAACCAGGCTGCTGCAGCAGGAATCGGCCTTTGAGAAGCTTGAGAATCTGCTGGGCATTAAGGTCAGGCGGGATCTGAAATCTGCCAGGAACTATCTCGAGAGTATTGTTGCTGACCGCTGGAAATTTCTCTTTCTGGAAGAGAGAGAAGAGCGCCAGCCTCTGGAGACCTCTGATCTCCTGCGGCCGCTGGATTGTTGTCTGGAGCTGCTGGAGCAGGTTGCCGCAGCTCGAGGAGCAGAGCTCACTGAGGGCTGGGTCAACAGGAATTATCAGGCCAATATCTGGAGCTATTATCAGCGAAGCTGTCAGGGAGAGGACCGTCAGGAAAGTCAGGAACTGCTGCTCAAGCACTGGCCGACACTGCTGGGGCAGAATACCTTCTGGAACAGCCGCCGGGTCCCCTCAGCTAATTCTGGAGAAATCACCGAGGTGGAGCTGGAAGAATATTATCGAGAATTTCAGCGGGAGCTGGCCCGCCGAATCTTTAACCGCAAGGTCATTCCCCTGGAGAAGGCGGTGCTGGAGCTGGCTGAAATGGTGGTAGCGGAATATGATCGCCTGACCTTCAAAAAGCGCAGATTTACCTATAGTGATATCAGCAACTATGTCTATAAATATCTCGTCAGCCAGGAGAATGCTCTGGCCGGCGCTGAAGGAGAGACAGAGCTCGGCAGCTTTTTATCGCGGCTGGCCGGGACAGAGATTAAGTCTCTTTTTATCGATGAATTTCAGGATACCAGCGTGCTTCAGTGGAAGATTCTGGAGAAATTTCTCCAGCAGGAAAGAAATTTCATCGCTGTTGGTGATGCCAAGCAGTCGATTTATCAGTGGCGGGGAGGAGAGAAGGAGCTTTTTGTCCGACTGCCGGAGATGATTAAAGCCAAAACAGAAAATCTCCCAGTCTGCTACCGCAGTGACCGAATAATCATAGACTTTGTTAATGACTTTTTCCTTGATCTTCATCCAGGCTGGGATTATCAGAAGGTTGATCCTGCTGCCACTGCCGGCCAGGGCTATTTTGCAGTTCTGCTGGGCGGTTCTGCCGCCAGGCTCAACGAAAACACAAAAACCTTTCAAAATTACAGCAAAGAGAAGCAGGAAAAAATTCGAGAGCATAACCGGCGGATTGTCAGCGATCTGCCTCAGGCTATTGCCCGGAGGATCAAAGCAGATTTTCCAGATTATCGGGGGGTGGCTGTAATAGCCCGCCGCAACAGGGAACTGCAGCAGATTGCCGACTGTCTGGCTGAAGAGGATATTCCCTACATTCTGCCGGCTCAGGGCAATCTCCTGGAAAATAAGGCGGTCTGGCCGCTCTACCAGCTGCTGCAGTATTTCTGGCTCAATGATTTTGGCTACCTGGCGAACTTTCTGCGCAGTGAGCTGGTAAATCTGCCTCAGGAGCAGCTCAAATTGATTTTAAAACACCGTCCTGAGCTCCAGGA
>PWFW01000168.1 GCA_003554225.1 Halanaerobiaceae bacterium
ACAAAATTTTTGTGTCTTAAAATCCCGGGATTAACTCCCCCGATGGGAGTAAAGCGGAGAAAACCATCATCATCAACATGGGTTATCATGATACCAATTTCATCCATATGGGCTGCCAGCATTATCTTTTTATCCCCGCTGCCCCTTTTTAGTGCAATCAGGTTGCCGAGATTATCTGTTCTCACTTCATCTGAGAATTCTTCGATTTCATCCCGGATTATACTGGTTATCTGAGACTCTTCCCCGGCCGGGCCAAATCCTGCAGTAAACTTTTCCAGAAGCTCAATCATGAGTTAAAACTCCTTCCGCTTGATGGCAAGTAAGTAATTGTATACCAGTTTTTTCATGTTAGCATAATCAGTTAAATCCAGCAGAGAGACCGGAGAATGAATATAGCGGCAGGGCAGCGAGATAACGGCGGCGGGAATGCCCTCCCCGGTTATATTGATCACCCCGGCATCATTTCCTCCTGCTGTAGTCCGACGGAACTGATAGGGAATGTCATGTTCTTCAGCTGTGGCTATCAATTCCTGCAAAAGCTTCTTATTGACCACAATCGTCCTATCCCGAACCGTAAGAGCCGGTCCCTTTCCCAGGGTGGTGGAATACCTGAATTCTTTATTTTCGGGAACATCGGCTGCTGAAGTCCCTTCCAGAACCAGAGCCAGATCAGGTTTCAGCCAATAGGCTGCCTGACCTGCCCCCCGAAGACCCACCTCCTCCTGGACGGTGAAGACAAAATAAATCGGATAATCATAACTATATTCGGTTAATTCAGCCAGGAGCGAGCAGCCGACCCGGTCATCAAAGGCTTTGCCCAGGGCCCGATGGGAGGAAATTTTCTTAAATTCTGTGGTAAAGGCAGCCATATCTCCCGGGGAGACCAGTTTTTCTGCGTTTTCTTTGTTCTTTGCCCCGATATCAATATAAAGATTATCGTAATCAAGGGGCTTATCTCTCTCTGATTTCTTCTGCAGATGGATGGCTTTAGCTCCAATCACACCGGAAATATTTTTTTCTCCGATGCTGACCTTTTTGGAAACCAGAATTCTTTTATCAAAACCTCCTACCGGCTTAAATTTAAGGAGGCCATCAGTGGTAATCTCTGAGATCATCAGGCCTACCTCATCCATATGAGCGGCCAGCATGACCCGGGGGCCGGGTTTGTCCGGTCCCTTAACAGCTATTAAATTTCCCATCACATCGGTTTTTAACCGATCTACATTATCTTTAATTTCTTCTCTGAGCAGTTCCCTTACCTCTTTTTCCCGGCCGGAAACAGCCCTGGCATTCGATAATTTTTCTAATAACATGTTAATCCCTCCAGAAAATCCTGATCGATTTCAGCTATGGTTCTAGCCAAAAGCTGGGCCCCGGATTTAACATCCTGTAAGGATATTACCTCAACCGAGGTATGCATATATCTCAGAGGGATTGAGATCAGGGCAGTAGCCACTCCACTTCGAGCTATTTGAATGCTGGCAGCATCAGTTCCATAGGGAGTGGTTGAGGCTTCTTTCTGGTAAGGAATGCTGCGCTCCTCTGCAGTTTTAGTTAGGAGCTGATATATATCAGGGTGAACCTGAGGTCCGAAGGCTACAGCAGGACCTTTGGCCATCTCTGAAGCATCTCCCCTGTCTACTCCCGGCATCTGCCCGTGACAGACATCAATGGCAATTCCAACATCGGGAAAGATATCATAGGCTGCAGTTTCAGAGCCCTTAAGCCCGACCTCTTCCTGGGAGGTGGCGACAAAATAAACATCGGCTTGATGTTTAATTTTATCAAGCTCCCGGGCAGTTTCCAGCATCATCAGCACACCGGCCCTATCATCAAGTGCCTTGCCGCTGACGTAATCATTTTCCAGATAGGTTAATTCCCTCTTTATGGTAACGGTATCACCAATATTGATGTTTTTCTTTACTTCTTCCAGTTCAAGGCCGGTATCTATGTAGAGGTCTTCTAGTTTATGAGCCTTCTTTCTTTTATCGCGGGAAAGAAGGTGGGGCGGCATCGCTCCAATAACTCCTGTGATCTCTTTTCTGCCGTTAACTATCACTTCCTGAGCTGGCAGTGTTCTGGGATCGATACCCCCAACAGTGGCGAATTTCAAGAACCCGTTATCGTCAATGCTCTTGACCATTAACCCAATTTCATCCAGATGGGCCGCCAGCATAACTTTGATATCCTCAGCGGTTCCAGCTCTTCTGGCGATTAAATTATCCAGAGGGTCAGTTCTAATTTCATCAGTATAATGGGAGAGAAAATCCTTGACCAGTTGAAAGGCCCCTCTTTCCTCTCCGGAGACTGCACTTCTCTCAGAAAGTTCTTTTATTAACTTTTTAATGTCTGTGCTCTTCTCTATTTTATTCATGATAGTTAGATATCCTCCATTCATTACCTATTTCTCCATCTAACTCAAAATTCCTGCAAGAAGTCCCCTTTTTTCTGAAATTCCGGGAATCCTAACTGGCGATAGGCTTCAAAAACTACTATGGCAACGGAATTTGCCAGGTTAAGTGATCTGGCATGGTTTTTCATTGGTATCCGGAGAGAACTTGAAAGGTTATCGGCAATAAAGCTTTCCGGCAGCCCGGCAGTCTCCTTACCAAAAAGCAAAAATTCATCGCCCCGGTAGTGCTGCTCGGTATATATTCGAGGTGCCTTGGTGGAAAAGAGCAGTAAATTTTCTTTTCTATATTGAGCAAGAAAAGCAGAGAAACTGTCATGGACTTCCAGATTCAGCTGATCCCAGTAATCAAGGCCGGCCCTCTTCAGATACTTATCCTCCAGAGAAAATCCCAGCGGTCTGACCAGATGAAGTCCGGTATCGGTGACCGCGCAGGTTCGGGCTACATTTCCGGTGTTCTGGGGTATTCTTGGCTCTACCAGGACAATGTTCAATTAAATCACTCCTGCTTCGTTTTATGTTATATCGTTTTACAGTTTGATCTTTAAACCATCAAAGGCCAGTTTGATTTTCTTCGGGAGATAGCCGCTGGCTTCTAGATACTCAACATCATGGGAGAGATGGGTTAAATAAGTGGTATCAGCTGCTATTTTTTCAGCTGCTGAAACTGCCTCGTCAATGTTAAAATGAGTTGAATGCTTTCTCCATCTTAAAGCCCCCAGAATTAAAACCTGTAAATCCCTTAGTTCTTTTAAGGTCTCTGCTGGAATTCCGTTTAAATCTGTCAGATAGGCCAGATCGCCAATTCGATATCCCAGAACCCCTGTGGGGCCGTGCTTTAACTGCAGAGGGGTTATAATATTCTGCCAGTCCTTTGGAAGATGGGAAATGTTATAGAGATTGGCCTCCGGCAGCCCTCCTCCGCTATTAGCAGTGCTGGAGTTAAAAAATATGTAGGAAAAGGCTTCCTGAAGGCGCTGGCGGGTTTCTGAGTTGCTGTAACAGTCTACTGCCCGGTCATTGCGCCAGTTAAAGCTGCGGATATCATCAAAGCCCATGATATGATCTGCATGACCGTGAGTAAAGAGAATTATATCGGGCACCCCTACCCGGTGTTTTATCAGCTGCAGCCTCAGCTCCGGGGAGGTGTCAATTAATATCTTTTTATTATTAACCTTAAGAAAAACACTGCAGCGCATTCTCTGATTGCGGGGGTCATCAGAGGTGCAGGTCTGACATCGGCAGCCCGGAACCGGAACGCCGTGAGAGGTGCCGGTCCCCAGAAATTTTAGCCACATAGATTTTCACCGCTTTCTTTATTGGAGCCTGTCAGATTTAAATTACAGTTTTTCACTGGCAATCCTGGCCAGTTCCGATCTTTCTCCCTTGGTTAATAAAATGTGACCTGATATTTTTTCATTGCGAAGCCGGTAGGACAGATGCGAAAGGCCATTATTATGACGGTCCAGGAAGGGGTTGTCGATTTGAAAGGGGTCGCCGGTTAAGACAATCTTGGAATCTTTGCCTACCCTGGTTATAATAGTTTTTACCTCATGTTTTGACAGATTCTGGGCTTCATCGATAATGATAAACTGTTCCGGGACCGACCTGCCCCTGATATAGGTCAGCGGTTCAATCTGAATCTGATCTCTTTCTACCAGCTTATTAAAGGTTAAATCCGACTGCCCGCTTCTTTTCAGGATAAAGTCCAGGTTATCAAAGATAGGCTGCATCCAGGGTTGAAGTTTATCCTCTTTGGTCCCGGGTAAAAACCCGATGTCCTTACCCATAGGAATCACCGGGCGGGCCACCAGAATTCTGGTATAAATATCTTCATTAACAACCTTCTCCATACCGGCAGCCAGGGCCAGCAGAGTCTTGCCGGTTCCGGCCTTACCTGCTAGAGTGATGAGATTTATTTCATCCCGCAGCAGCAACTCAAAGGCCAGGGTCTGTTCTCTGTTCAGTGGTTTTATCCCCATAACTTTTCTCTGCTGATAGCGCAGCTCTCCCAGGTAGTTATCTTCAATTATACCAAGGGCTGACTGTCTTGAGGTTTGCTGGTTGGTAAGCTGGACAAATTCATTGGGATAAAAATTTAGATCGTTACTGTTTTTATTATTGCTGGCATGATTGTTGCTGTTGAAGTTGTTATTATAGTTATTTTTATTATTTTTTACGCTGTTATTGTAGTTGTTATTGACCAGGTAGCTCTCCAGCTTTTCGAAAGATATTCTTTTATTTTGAAAAAACTCATCAATAATTTCTTTAGATACATTGAGTTCCAGAAAGCCGGAATAAAGCTCCTTATCACTCAGCCTGTCAGACCTGTGCTCC
>PWFW01000243.1 GCA_003554225.1 Halanaerobiaceae bacterium
AAGGTTCTGGCACGTAAAGCAGATTAATAGCTGCCAGCTGCTTGCAGGAGTGTTTTAAAAAGTAAGTGTAAAATAGCAATAGGGCAATTGTTGAAAGAGTTTGAAAATGGTTTTAAGCATTTATAAGATAATTGACTATAAAAGATAATTGACTAAAATTGCAAGCTTTAATATAATTAGGCATAGACAATCAATATTTGATTTATGCTGGTAAATGAAGATTTATAATGCTCCGGTAAGCTGAGAAATATGGTATTATGAAAGTATGTTAATGCTAAAAAGGTCAATAGGGGTTTATGTTAAATATGTTAATGCTAAAAAGGTCTATAAGGGGTATATGTGAGTAAGTCATTGCTAAAAAGTCAATAGTGGTTTATGAAAGTATGTTAATGCTAAAAAGGTCAATAGGGGTTAATGTTAAGTATGTTAATGCTTAAAAGGTCTATAAGGGTTTATGAAAGAATATTTTGAGAAATCCAGAGGGGGATGGCAAATGAAGGGAATTAACGGGAAAATACTTAAAGTTGATCTTAGCAGAAGGGAATATACGGTTGATGAAAAAGGGGAGGGATTTTACCGCAAGTATATTGGTGGACGGGGATTTGCCCTGTATTATATGCATAAAGAGATGGACCCCAAAGTAGATCCTTTTTCACCGGAAAACATGCTTGTCTTTGCCGGCAGTATTCTGGTAGGTGCACAGGGGCCTGCTATTCCCAGGTTGACGGTCTGCGGCAAATCGCCTCTGACTGGAGCCTTTGGAGAAAGTGAAGCTGGAGGTTTCTGGGCTCCAGAACTGAAAAAAGCCGGCTATGACGCTGTGGTGGTAACCGGCAGAGCGGAGAAACCTCTTTACCTCTGGATCAAAGATGGTGAAGTAGAGTTTAGGGATGCCAGTCATCTCTGGGGCAAGGTTACCGGCGAGGTTCAGGAGATCATCCGCGAGGAGCATGGGGACAGACAGATCCATGTTGCTCAAATTGGTCCTGGTGGAGAGAATCTGGTCAGGTTTGGCAACATATCTAATAAACTCGGACATTTCAACGGGCGCTGTGGACTGGGAGCGGTTATGGGATCTAAGAACCTGAAGGCTATTGCTGTCAGAGGAACCAAAAACATTGAACTGGCAGAGAGAGATAAGGTGCTGGAGTTAAATCGCTGGACTGCCAAAGATGGCATGCAGACCTCCCAGGGTAAAAGGCTGCATAAATCAGGAACCTGGACCACAGTCAGATCTAACCATGAGGCGGGGGCTCTGCCGACCAGAAACTGGAATAAGGGTCAGTTTTCCGGAGGGGATAAAATTGCCGATGAAAGCTGGCAGGAAAGCATCGCCAGGGAAGGCCGGGGCTGTTTTGCCTGTCCGATTAGATGTAAAAGAGTGGTGGAGGTTGATGATGATATCAAGGTCGATCCTGCCTATGGCGGACCGGAATATGAAACTGTGGGATCTCTCGGTTCTACCCTGGAAATTGACAGCAAAAAGATTATTGCCAAGGCTAATGAATTATGCAATAAATATACCCTGGACACTATCTCCACCGGGATGACGATTGCCTTTGCCATGGAATGCTATGAAAATGGGCTGCTGACCCGGGAAGATTGTGATGGTCTGGAAGTGAAATTTGGCAATGGCGAGGCAGCCCTGTCTCTGATAGATAAGATAGCCCACCGGGAAGGAATAGGAGATTTACTGGCAGAGGGCAGCATGCGGGCTGCGGAAAAAATTGGTCAGGGAGCTGAAAAATATGTCCATCAGGTTAAAGGTCAGGAGGTGCCGATGCATGATCCCCGGGTAAAAACAGGAGTGGGTCTGCAGTATGCTCTGGCCGGTTACGGAGCTGATCATATGAAGGCTCCTCATGATACCGGTTTTGCCAGTGAGAATAGTAATGGTTTTAAAACCTTAAGACCTTTAGGACTGGATAAACCTGTTGACCCTCTCTCTCTTTCAGCTGATAAGGTCAGGCTGTTTTATAATCTGGAAGTTTACTGGACCCTGATCGATATTCTGGGCTGCTGCTGTTTTGGTTATGTTCCGGTTGGGCCTGTCTCTCTGGAGCAGCTGCTGGAGCTGATTAAAGCAGTGACCGGTGAGCATATCAGTTTGAAAGAATTGATGGAGGCAGCGGAACGGAGCATTGATATGGCCAGAGTCTTTAATAATAAAATAGGCCTGACCAGGAAGGATGACAGGCTGTCAGATAAGTTTTTTGAAGACTTTAGCGATGGACCGCTTACAGGCACAGGCGGTATTGACAGGAAAGAATTTGAGCAGGCAGTTGAGCTTTTTTATCGGATGATGAACTGGGATCCCCAGACTTTAGAACCTGAAAGAAGCAAGCTGGCTAAAATGGGCATAAGCTGGATCAGGGAAGATTAAGGGGAGGATAGTTGATGAAAGTTAAAGTGAGATTGTTTGGCCATTTAAGAGAATACCGGCCTGGCAATAATAGCAATAATAGTGAGAGTGAAGTAGAAATTGAATCCGGCAGTACTATTATTGATCTAGCCCGGAAGCTGGAAATTCCGGAAAAAGAACTCTCCTTTGCCCTGATTCTGGTCAATGCTCGACAGGCTGACAGCAGGAAAAAACTGTCAGCAGATGATGTGGTTAGCTTTGTGACAATTTCTGATGGAGGTTGATAAGAGCTGATTAACTCAGATTAAACCTTTTTATTTAAAAAAACAGCACTAAAATTGGACGGCGATATCAGGAAGATTAATAATATCGAAGGCCTTACCTGTCATGACTCTGTAAGGGTCTGCCCTGTTGATGCCATCAGCTTCTCATCCTGATTGGTTGTCAGTGCTAACAACAGTTGACAGTGCTAACAACAGTATGTTAATTTAAGACTAATCAATTAATTATATGTACAGGAAAAAGGGAAAAAATAGTTTGTAGGGAGGGCGGACACCATCGAACGGCCAGCAATTGGTATAACTACTTTCAGACAGGTTGATGAGGAATGGGAAATGTGCTTTGGCAAAATAGGCTGTAAATATGTAGATGCTATTTACCAGACCGGGGGCCTGCCGGTGCCGATACCGATGATCGATAATCTTGAGGAAGCGTGGCGATATATTGAATATATCGATGGACTGGTGCTCACTGGAGGTCAGGATATCTGCCCCCGGTGCTATAAGGAAGAGCCCGGCGATGAACTGATTGAAGTTGACCTGCATCGGGATAAATGGGAGCTGAAACTTTTGCAAGAAGCTCTGGATGCGGACCTGCCCATACTTGGTATCTGCCGGGGCATGCAGCTTATCAATGTGCTAATGGGAGGAACCTTATACCAGGATCTTTCCGATCAGGTGCACATGTCCAGCGAGGGTGATTACAGCTACCATAAGGTAGAATTTGTGCCCGGCAGTAAGCTGTCAGAAATATTGAACGATATTTCCTGTTTGAATGTTAATTCCCGTCATCACCAGGCTGTCAGGGAGCTGGGTGAGGGGCTCAAAGTGGCCGCCCGGGATCAATCCGGCTATATAGAGGCTCTGGAAGTAGAGAATAGAGATTTTGTGCTGGGAGGGCAGTGGCATCCAGAGAATCTGGTGGAAAACCAGCCCTGTTATAAAGAACTTTTTTCTGCACTTATCGATAAAGCCAGAAATAGACAGCATAAACAGCTGTGATTATGATTAAAGAATTATAATAACAATAAATCTCTTCTTCAAACCAGACTCAAACCAGGCTAATATATAGGCAATATAAAATATAAGCAGAAAATAAACAGAAAAACCAGCAAATCATAAGCAATGCCCAGGCAATTGTTGTCGAACAATGCCCAGGCAAAGATTTTACTCTGGGTTTTTGAAGCCAGGGATAGGATATGGTATAATTAGCAGAGAATATTTTAACGTCAATTATCTGACAGGAGGTAAGAAAATAAGATGGCAGATCCTGGAGCAAAAGTACCGGAAAATGTTGAGGGAGAATTTTATGTTGATGAGGAATGCATAGCCTGTGGACTCTGTGTGGATGAGGCTCCGGAAAACTTTGTTATGACCGATTCTGAGGATTATGCTTATGTTAAGAAACAGCCTGAAAATGAGGAAGAAAGAGAGCAGTGTCAGGAAGCTCTGGAAGCCTGCCCGGTTGAAGCTATTGGTGATGATGGGTAATAGTGATAGCCTGCAAGGGGGCTCTCCGGTAAGATGACATAACAGCTTAGATAATTTATCAACAGGAGTCCCGGATTTTCCGGGGCTTTTGTTATTTGGCTGCCCGGATTTATCAAGCAGCAGTCGAATTTTCAATTTTTTAAACCTATGTTTCAGGCGCAGAGACATCTTCATTAATATATGGCATTAGGATTATTTTCTCTCTAAAATCTGCTCCCTGACTGAAGAATGAGAGGCGGCAGACTGATTTCAGGTGCCCGGAAACAACCATAAAGCGCCTGAAAAAAATTGCTGACTCTGTTTAGTTTTTTTATTTTTTTAAAATAACTTTGAAGAATTTTTTAAGATTTAAATTACCGGGAGGAAAAGTCCCCTTAGATAAAAAAGAGCTAAAATAACGAAATACCTTTTTTTAAAAAAATAAAACAATAACAATAACATTTTTTTGAGCTCAACAAATTCTATGAGCTCAAATCATCTAAAGCCTGGGTTCTTATAAATTTGGTTCTTTTAAGTTTCTCAAGTTTAATTATTTTTAAGTTTTAAGTTCAAGTATCTTTAAGTTCTAGGAGTTTGATTATAATT
>PWFW01000116.1 GCA_003554225.1 Halanaerobiaceae bacterium
AGCCCGGAAAATAAGGATCTTTCCAGGCCGGAGGACAGTCTGGAAGTAAGATTTAATTACCTCCGAAGGCTTCCTTAACCCGATTGAAGAAACTTTTACTTTCAGGGTTAATCTCCTCTCCACTGATCTCAGCAAATTTCCTGAGCAGCTCTTTCTGCTCGGAATTCAGAGAACGAGGGATAACAACTTTTAGTTTAACATACTGATTTCCCCGACCGGTACCATTGACATCCTTGATTCCCTTGTTTTTCAATCGGAGGACATCTCCGGGCTGACTTCCCTGGGGTATCTTCATCTTGACCCTGCCATCCAGGGTGGGAACCTTAATTTCATCGCCCAGGGCTGCCTGGACAAAATTGATAGGCACCTCACAGTGAATATCATTGCCCTTTCTTTCAAAAATATCATGGGGCTTAACCTTGATTACTATATAAAGATCACCGGCCCGGGCTCCATATTCTCCAGCACCGCCCTCACCGGTGAGTCGCAGCTGATTACCATCGGCAACCCCGGCGGGAACATTGACCGTTATCTTGCGGCGGCGGACAATCCGGCCTTCACCACTGCATTCCGGACAGGGTTCTTCCACTATTTCGCCTTCACCCTGACAGCGGTCACAGACTCTGGCCTGGGTGAACTGGCCAAAGGGCGTACGCTGACTGACCCGGACCTGACCGGTTCCCTGACATTTGGGACAGGTTTTTCTGCTGGTTCCCGGTTTGGCTCCACTGCCATCGCAGGTAGGGCAGTCTTCCTGTCGGGGTATGGTTATCTCCTTTTTGGTACCGAAGGCGGCCTCTTCAAAGGTTATTTCCAGTTTATATTTAAGATCCTGGCCGCTTCGTGGCCTTCTTCGGGTGCGGGAGCCGGCACTACTGCGGCCCCTGCCGCCACCAAAAAACATCTCAAAGATGTCATCCAGACCGCCAAAACCACCCCGGGCAAATTCATCAAAATCAAAACTGAAATCATCCTGATCGATTCCCGAATGACCATACTGATCATAACGCTTGCGCTTATCAGGATCGCTCAGAATATCATAGGCTTCAGAAATTTCCTTGAATTTATCTGAGGCTTTGGGGTCATCACTGCGGTCAGGGTGATATTTCTTGGCCAGTTTGCGATAGGCCTTCTTAATCTCATCCTGGTCCGCATCCCGGCTAACTCCTAATACCTCATAATAGTCTTTTTTGGCCGACATAAAATCACCATCCTGTAAATAAAACAGAGAAAAGAAGGGAGAAAAACTCCCTTCTTATTTGCTGCTGTTCCTGGCTGTTACTTATCTTCGTCTTCGTCATCTACCTCTTCAAAATCTACATCAATGGTATCATCATCTGCTGAAGCAGAAGCTCCTCCCGGGCCTCCGGCAGCACCTTCCTGTCCTGGTCCGGCGCCTGCTCCTGCCTGTCCGCCAGCCTGCTGCTGAGCCTGCTGTTGCTGCTGATAGAGCTGCTGGCTGAGTTCGGTGAGAATATCATTGAGAGCTTCCATCTTATCCTTAACCGCATCGACATCTATCTCTTCTTTATCAAGTTCTTCCTTAAGATTATCCTTGGCAGATTCAACCTGTTCCTTAACCGAAGCATCAACCTTATCCCCGGCATCCTTCAGGGTCTTCTCTACTGAATGAACCAGGGCCTCTGCTTCATTTTTGGTATTAATTCTCTCTACCTTTTTCTCGTCCTCTTCGGCATGTCTTTCGGCATCCTTTACCATTTCCTCAATCTCTTCTTCGGTTAAGCCGCTGTCAGATTTGATGGTGATATCCTGCTTATTGCCGGTTCCTTTATCCTTGGCTGAAACATGGACAATCCCATTTTCATCAATATCAAAGGTAACCTCAATCTGCGGCACACCCCGGGGAGCCGGAGGAATATCGGAAAGCTGAAAACGGCCCAGCGTCTTATTGTGTCTGGCCATCTTACGCTCACCCTGGAGAACATGAATATCTACTGTGGTCTGATTATCCTCAGCAGTCGAGAATATCTTGCTCTTTGAAGTGGGAATGGTGGTGTTTCTCTCAATCAGTTTGGTAAATACCCCACCCAGAGTTTCAATACCCAGAGAAAGCGGGGTAACATCAAGAAGAACCAGATCATCAACATCGCCGGCCAGCACTCCTGCCTGGATGGCTGCTCCGATTGCCACAACCTCATCGGGATTTATTCCCTTGTTTGGGGATTTACCGGCCAGGTTTTCCACAGCTTCCTGAACTGCCGGAATTCTGGTAGAACCCCCAACCAGAATAACCTCATCAATCTCACCGGTGCTGAGTCCGGCATCCTTCATTGCCTGACGGGCAGGGCCCATAGTCTTTTCTACCAGGTCTTCAGTCAACTCGTTGAATTTTGCCCTGGTAATATCAACATCTAAATGCTTCGGTCCATCTTCAGTCTGGGTGATGAAAGGCAGATTTACATTGGTCTCCTTAACACTGGAAAGCTCAATCTTGGCCTTTTCTGCTGCATCCTTAAGGCGCTGCAGGGCCATTCTATCCTTTCTCAAATCTATTCCATATTCATTCTTGAAATTCTCTGCCAGATAATCGATTATTCTCTCATCAAAATCATCGCCGCCCAGTTTGTTATTTCCGCTGGTGGCAATTACTTCAAAGACACCATCACCTATTTCCAGAATAGAAACATCAAAGGTTCCCCCGCCCAGATCATAAACCAGAATAGTCTGATCCTTGTCATCATCGAGGCCATAGGCTAAAGAAGCAGCGGTCGGTTCATTGATAATCCGCTTAACCTCCAGGCCGGCAATTTTACCGGCATCCTTGGTGGCCTGACGCTGGCTGTCACTGAAGTAGGCCGGCACGGTGATAACTGCTTCCTTGATCTCCTGCCCCAGATAATCCTCAGCATCCTGTTTCATCTTCTGCAGGATCATAGCCGAAATTTCCTGGGGAGTATATTCCTTATCCTTTAATGTGACCCTGTGATCGGTTCCCATCTCACGTTTAATAGAGGTAACAGTCTGATCGGGATTGGTAATAGCCTGTCTTTTGGCATGTTCGCCAACAATTCTTTCACCCTTTTTGTTATATGCCACAACTGAAGGAGTGGTGCGGGAACCTTCCTTATTGGTAATAACGGTGGGCTCCCCTCCTTCAATAATTGCCATACAGGAATTGGTTGTACCTAAATCAATACCGAGTATTTTGCCCATATTAACAACCTCCTTATTCGATTTTATCTGGCCACAACTACCAGGGCCGGCCGCAGGACCTCATCCTGATAGAGGTAACCCTTCTGCATTTCTTCAATAATCTTACCCGATTCATGCTCATCGGTATCTAACTGTTCTACTGCTTCATGAAATTCCGGGTCAAACTCCTGGTCTTCAGTCCTGATCACTTCCACGCCTTCCTGCTGCAGAACGCTGCAGATCTGCTTGTGAATCATTTTTACTCCCTGAAAAAAATCATCCTCTCTGTCGCAGCTTTCCAGGGCCCGTTCCAGGTTATCAAGAACCGGAAGTATCTCCTGAATAACTTCCTTTTTGTATTTACGGCAGAGGCCAAATTTTTCCTTATTAACCCGCTGACGGTAATTGGCAAAATCAGCTTTAGACCTCTGAAGCTTATTGAGAAACTGTTCATTTTCCTGCTTGAGAACCTCTATCTCTGACTCCAGCTCGGCTATCCTCTGCTGAAGTTTTTCAGGATCCTCTTCCTCAATCTCAGTCCCTTCCCGGTCCTGCTGACCCTCTGCTTCAGTCTGAGCTTCAGCAGCTGTCTCAGAAGAGTTTTGACTCTGATCCTGATTTCTGTCAGTTGATTCTTCTTCCACTTGAACTGCCGAATCCTTTTCTTCCTGCTGCTTTTCCTGGGAATTCTGAGGGTTATCCCTCTCGACTTTCTCTTCCCTCTCCTTGTTCATTAATCATCACCTGCCTGAACTGGATATAATTTTACTGATAAGTTCTGCTGTCAAATCGACAGAGGAGATTACCCGGGGGTATTCCATCCTGGTAGGCCCGATTACCCCTACCCTTCCGGTACCTCCACCCTGCAAACGATAGGTGGCTACCACCAGACTGCAGTTCTGCATCTCCTGAATTTTATTCTCAGCCCCAATTTTAACTTCAAGTTCATTTTCCAGACCGGCGACCAGTTTTCTCAGCTCCTCCTCCCGTTCCAGAACCTTGAGTATCCTTTTTAAACTCTGGATATCACTAAATTCCGGCTGTTCCAGGATATAGGAGGTGCCATCAAGATATATTTTCATCTCCTGTTTATCGAGAATGCCGGTGATTTCATCCTCCAGCCTTTTAATGATTTCGGCAGCATAATTTAAACGCCGTTTCAATTCTTCCTCGAGATCCTGAAGAAAGGGTCCGGTAATGGTACTTATCTTCCTGCCGGTCAGCCGCCGGGATAGAATCCGATTGAGATTCTCCAGCTCTTCCTCGGTCAGCTTCTTCTCCAGCTGAATAATTTTATCGTTAACCAGACCGCTGCTGGTTATTACAATTAACAGCAGCTTTCTGGAGGAGATCGGCAGCAGCTCCAGCCGGGATATTTTGCTTTCGGAAAAACCGGGTTCACTTACTATAGCAGTATACTGCACCATCCGGGAGAGCATCCGGGCCATGCCTGACATTATATCTTCAACCCCGGATTTCTGCCGGGAAAGTTCCTTGAGATAACGCTTCAGGGAAACCGGCTTTTCCAGCTCCCCCTCCATTAATCTGTCAACATAGAAACGGTATCCCAGGTCAGACGGGATACGGCCGGCTGAAGTATGCGGTTGTTCTAAAAATCCCATTTCTTCCAGGTCTGCCATCTCGTTTCTGATAGTAGCCGGACTGAAGTCAAAGTCATATTTTCGGGCCAGAGTTCTGGAACCCACTGGCTCGGCAGTCAGAATGTGCTCCTGAATTATAGCCTTAAGAACCTTTTCTTTTCTGGTGGAAATTTCTTCAACCAAGCTTACCCCCCCTTTTTTAGCACTCAAAGAGCTAGAGTGCTAACAGCTATAATTAAAATACCATATCAATATTTCTTTGTCAAGATGGATTGATCAGCTTTCCGGTATTTTACAGGAAGGCCCGAAAGACCTGATTGGCCAGGAGAAGTCCCCGGTCAGTTAGATAAATTTTATTCCCGGATTCGGCCAGCAGGCCCAATTTCTCAAGCCTGGCAATTTCCCGGGAATATAAATCAGACAGGCTCTCCTGAAAAAACAAGCGGAAATCCCGTCTGTCTATCCCCTGTAGCAGCCTGAGTCCCATCAAAAGATATTCAGCTGTAAGCCCCCGCTGATCCAGCCGTGAAATTTCGTGGGGCACATCTAAATGGCTAAGGCTGTTGGTCAGATAATTTCTCAGGCTGGAACTATTTTTACGGCGCTCCTGGAGGTCAAAACTGCAGGCAGAGGGCCCAAAACCTGCATAGGGGCGAAATTCCCAGTAGGCCAGGTTATGCCGGCAGTTAAAACCCGGCAGAGCAAAATTGGAAATCTCGTAATGCTGATAGCCCTGATTCTGGAGTTCCTGCCGGGTCTGCTGGTAAGCCCGGAGATCCTCTTCCTCACTGATCTCCGGCAGGAGACCCTGTTTCATCTGCTCTGCCAGCGGGGTGCCCGGCTCAAGCTCAAGATTATAACTGGAAATATGCCGGGGCCGGTAGGACAAAATTTCAGCCAGATTATTCAGGTGATCCTCAGCTTTCTGTCCAGGTAGAGCTGAAATTAAATCTACATTATAATCATAACCAGCACTGGCCAGAATACTCAGTGAACGCCGGGCCTGACTGCTGCTGTGACTGCGCCCTAAAAGCTTGAGATCTTCCTTTCTTAGAGACTGAACACCGAGAGAGATCCGATTGATTCCAAGCCCCTGCCAGTCTTCCAGCTTTGCTTTAGTCTGCAGATCCCCGGGATTAACCTCCAGAGTAATCTCAGGATTTTTAACCAGTCGGTAATTTTCCTCGATAGCTTCTAAGATTTTTTCCAGGGCAGCAGAGGACAGCAGCGAGGGTGTTCCACCTCCAAAATAGATGCTGGTTACCGGCTTCTGCCAGCCCGACGACCGATATTTAAGTTCCCCGACCAGAGCTCCAAGATAAAGTTTGACAGTCTCCGGCTCAAAAACCCGGGAATAGAAGTCACAGTAGGAACATTTCTGCAGGCAGAAGGGAATATGGAGATAGAGGGCCAGCTGGTTGCGATCAATCACTGTCACCGCGCTCCAGTACGGCCAGAAAGGCTTCCTGAGGTATATCTACATCGCCCACCTGCTTTAAGCGTTTCTTGCCTTCCTTCTGTTTTTCCAGCAGTTTTCTCTTGCGGCTGACATCACCGCCATAGCATTTCTGGAGAACATCTTTCTTCCGGGCCTTAATATTCTCCCGGGCCACAATACTGCTGCCGATGGCAGCCTGCAGGGGAACGGTGAACATTTTTCGAGGGATGATTTCCTTCAGCCGGTTAATTAATTCCCGACCAATTTTTTCAGCCCTGTCCCGATGAACAATAACCGAAAGAGCATCGATCCGCTCTTTGTTGACCAGAATATCCAGCTTCACCAGATCTGATTCCCGGTAACCCAGGGGTTCATAATCCAGAGTGGCATAACCCCGACTTTTAGATTTGAGCTGATTGAAAAAGTCGGTGATGATCTCACTCATCGGCATCTCATATTTGAGGCGAACCCGATTCTGGTCGATATAGCTCATATCCTGGAATTCTCCCCGGCTATCTTCACAGAGCTCCATCACCGAACCGATATATTCCTCGGGAAGATTTAAACTGGCTTCGACATAGGGCTCGGTGATTTTCTCTATCTCGCTGATTTCGGGAAAGGCAGCCGGGTTATCAATTTCCCGGGTCTCTCCCTCGCTGGTCGTTACCCGGTAGACGACGCTGGGAGCGGTGATCACCAGCTCCAGATCAAACTCCCTTTCCAGCCTTTCCTGAACTATTTCCATATGCAGGAGACCTAAAAATCCACAGCGGAAACCAAAACCCAGGGCGGCCGAGGTCTCATTCTCAAAGGTAAAGGCAGCATCATTGAGCTGTAGTTTTTCCAGAGCTTCCTGGAGAATTTCATAATCTCTGTTATCTATGGGGTAGAGACCGCTGAAGACCATCGGTTTAACATCCTGATAGCCCGGGAGAGGCCTGTCTGCTCTGCTGCTTATTTTGGTGATGGTATCACCGACCTTACAGTTGCGAACATCCTTAATGCCGGCCATCAAATAGCCAACCTCCCCGGCATTAAGGCAGGATACCGGTTTCATCTCCGGAGTAAAAATCCCGACCTCATCAACTTCATATTTTTTCCCGCTGGCCATAAGCAGTATCTCCTCTCCCCTTGAGAGGCTGCCGGTCATAAGCCTGATATGGGCGATAACACCCTGATAGGAGTTATAAAGGGAGTCAAAGACCAGAGCCTTGAGGGGAGCCTCACTGTCAGTCTCAGGTGCTGGAACCCTGGCAATGACGGCATCCAGCACCTCCTCAATTCCGGTACCCTCCCTGGCGCTGGCCAGCAGAGCCTCATCGGGATCGATACCCATCTCCAGCAGCTGCTCCTTAACTCTGGTGACATCGGCTGCAGCAAGATCTATTTTATTGATGACCGGAATAATTTCCAGATCATGCTCCAGGGCAAGGTAGATATTGGCTACTGTCTGGGCTTCTATACCCTGGGCGGCGTCGATTACCAGCAGAGCGCCCTCGCAGGCTGCCAGACTGCGGGAGACCTCATAGGAGAAATCGACATGACCCGGGGTGTCAATTAAATTCAGCCGGTAACCTTTATAATCAATGGAGACAGCCTGAGCCTTGATGGTGATACCCCGCTCCCTTTCCAGATCCATATTATCAAGCACCTGTTCCTGCATTTTCCGATCCTCAATGGTGTGGGTAATTTCAAGGATTCTATCGGCCAGGGTGGATTTACCGTGGTCAATATGAGCAATTATACAGAAGTTACGAATTTTATCTGCTGCCAAAATATATCCTCCTCACTGCTGATAGCAGGCAGTTTCAGTAAAATTAACATCAGATTTTATTATATCATTAAAGTTAGAAACTTCAAATCGAAAAAATCCCCCCTGAAGAGAGGGTCTTGAGGGCTTGCTTTTTTTCAGCGGGTCTGGTAAAATAATAGTTGCTGTAAATTTTATGCCGATTTTTTATGCAATTATTATCCATCTAATTATCTCAAAAATAAGAATTAAACCCGATAAAATTTCAACAACAGGAGGTGTCATGATATGCCTATTATTGAATCAGCCAAAAAAAGGGTGCGTGTTACCGCCAGGCAGACCGAGGAAAATCAGCACTGGAAGAAGAATATGAAGTCTGCCATCAAGGAGTTTAAAACAGTTATGGCCGAAGAACCGGAGCAGGAAGAAGCCAAGCAGGCTCTGGATCGGGCCTTCAAAATGATAGATAAAGCTGCCCGCCATAATATTATCCATAAAAATAATGCTGCCAGAAAAAAATCCCGGCTGCATCGGAAGTTCAATCAGACCTTTGCAGGCCAGGAATAAAGGCAGATATAATTGAATAGCCGATAATCAGAAACAGGCTGATCCCGGTTGAGGATGGCCTGTTTTTTTATTCTGGCAGCCGGTTATCTGCTGATAACCCCTGAATAATTAGCAGAAGAAAATAACAGATTGCTAACCTCCCAGATTTCTCAAAAGATAATCCTCCAGGGCCTGTTCAGGAGAATCCACCATTCCGGTAACTATTTTCCGGTTAACCCCCAGCAAATTCTCCAGAGCTGATTCCAGCTGGGAAAAGGAAAAATGAGGAACCTGGCGGTAACATTTCTTAACAGGATAGGGGTGTTCTTCTATCCTGCTTGCTATCTCCCCGGGATTTAAATTTTCCTCTTCTCTGAGCTCCTTAACAACCAGTAAAAGGCGGAGCTGGCGGTGAATCATGGCAAGAATCATCAGAGGCTCTTCTCCGCTCTGGACGAGACGGCGGTAAAGCCTGACAGCCCGGGTTGTTTTGCTGCCGGTCCAGTGATCTAAAAGTTCAAAGATCATCTGATCAGTGAGAAAGCCCCCCCGGGACAGAATATAGCGGGAACTATTAAAATCAATATATTCCTCTTCTATATTTAGAGTAATCAGTTTTTCAATCTCCTGATTTAAAGCCTGAAGTTTATTATCAAAAAGATACTCAAGATACTGAACCAGCTTGGGCTCCACTTTCTTTCCCTGAGCGCGAAATTTCTCCTCTATCCAGCTGTCCAGCTGCTGATACTGCGGGGGCTTGAGCTTAAAATACCCTCCCCGGTTCTTCACCTTCCTGACCAGTTTAAATCTGCCATCGACACTGCCTTCCACCAGAAATATGACCGTGACCTCCCGGGGTTCTTTCTCCAAGAGTTCAGCTAGCCTGTCATCATAGCGGGTCTTCTGCTGAAAAAGGCGGTCACAGTCAACCAGCACAAATTTGTGCCCGGTCATCATGCTGACAGCAAAAACAGCCCGATTCAGCTCCTGCCAGAAATCTTCGGAGCTATCCGACAGATTTATCCAGTTAAAATCACCGGTTCTTATTGAAAAGTTCTCCTTCAGACCGGATAGCTGCTCCTCGATTAGATAGCTTTCCGGACTGGCTAAGAGATAAAAGTTCTTTAATCTATTTTCTTCCTGGGGAAAAACAGATTTTTCCGCCATGGCAGGATACCCTCCTCACTGTTTTCAGGGAAAAAAGATAAGGCTAACTGTAAAAATCAAGAGCAAGGCCAGAAGAAAGAGCAACTGTCTCCGGGAAAGCCGGTGCCTGCTGGCTATCCAATCCGGGATGCCGGGCTGGATTGGACCGGACGGCAGAACAAAAAGCAGCAGATAAAAGAGCAGCAGCGGCAGCGGCATAAAGCCGAAGGGAAACATTATTACTTCCTCTGGAATAGACTGCCATTCCCAGGAAAATCGGAAGGGCAGTCCGGCCAGCAGGGCAGTCGAAAACAAAAATGGTCTTAACAGCAGGTTTCCCAGTCCGGCTAAAAGTCCGGCCAGAAAGGGGCTTAAGTAACCTGCCAGGATCATCAGCAGATTGAGGCAGATGATAGCAGCTACCTGAGGAATGAGAATCAGGTTGCTGATCAGAGCATTAAGATTTAGCTCACTAAAATGGAAAGCCAGCAGCGGAGCCGAGCCCAGGGTCGCTGCCAGACTGACAGCCAGCGGCCCGGAGATCTTCTGCTGGAGAAAGGGCAGATAAAAAATCAGAGCCAGAACCACCAGAAAGGAAAGCTGAAAGTTCAGCTGATATAGGTAAGCAGGATTCAGCAGCAAAATCAGGATCCCTGCCAGTCCCAGAATATTTAAGGATGAGGTGCTCCGCCCCTGCCGTTTTAGAACAAACCAGCTGATCAGCATAATACCTGCTCGCTGCAGGGAAGGACTGGCTCCGGCCAGCAGGACATAACCGGCCAGAAATAGTGAACTCAACCACCAGCTGTGGACCTTAACCCCCGGCAGCCTGGTCAGGATAAAATTTATAATCACTGCCACAAAACCGGCATGAAGACCTGAAAGAGCCAACAGATGGCTGACTCCAGCCCGGCGAAAGAGGGCAGTATATTGATAAATATTCTGCCGCTGTCCCAGAATCAGAGCTGCAATCAGAGGAGCCTGCCCGGGGCTGTAACCGGCATATATTATTTCAAGCCAGCGGTCCCGGGTTTCCGTCAGAAAAAGGAGTTCAACGGCTTCCAGATTTAGAGCAGGAAGCAGAATCATCCGGACAGCAGTTAGCCCTGCCAGGAGAGTAAGCTGGGGTAGATCTGGAAGAAAAAACCGAAAAATTCCCGGACTGCTCTGAGAGTTGAGGTAATTATAAGCTAAAAAGATAAGCAGCAGAAAAACCAGCAGAAAAACTCCTTGAGAAATTATAGGCCTCAGCTGCTGCTCGAAGGCTTTAACAGGAGAAAATGCAGGAAGCAGATACTTATCAGGCCACAGCAAAGCCAGAAAGAAGCCAGTAATATCAAGCAAAAAAACAAAGCAGATAAAAAGCCTGAAAAAGGGATAATAGCCGGAATCAGCCGTCATCAGGGCGCCTCTACCTGATCGATCAGTCCAGCCAGAATTGTCGGGCCAATTCCAGGTACCGCTATGAGATCCCCGGGACTGGTAAAGGGTCCCATCTCCTCCCGGTAATCCAGGATAGCCTGAGCCCGCACCTCTCCAATTCCCGGCAGGGTTATCAGTTCTGCCACTCCTGCCCTGTTCAAATTTATCAGGCCGCTCTCAGTAACTTTTGGTTCAATTGAGGAGGTTCCAGCTGATTTGCCGGTAATTGAGAGACCCATCTCAGGATTATCACCTGATGCCGGAATAATTAACTGCTCACCATCTCTTAAAGGACGGGCCAGGTTCACAAAATCCAGGGCAGCATTTTCACTGCTCCCTCCGGCAGCCAGAATGCCATCTACTGCCCGGGAGCCGGCGGCCAGCCGATAAACTCCCGGCCTTGCCACAGCTCCGCCCACATGAACCACTATCATCTCTGTCGGTTGATCTTCCCGATAAAGATCATTCCCCTCAGCCTTAAGGTAAGGAGCCCCTTCTCCCGAAGAAGCTTCGAGGGAACTTTCGCTCTCTCCTCTGCTGTGAATTTCAAGCTCTGATATAATTACCGGCTGCTGCAGCCCGGGAAAGAGCCACCAGCCCAACCAGAAAGCTGCCAGACCGAGGATAATAAGCAGGTTCCAGCGATTTTTCTGCCACCAGTTCATACCATCACCCCATTATTTGGTATTAATGGGGTATATTTCTCCAGATATTACTTTTTTCCTGCCTGATCGCCAAAAAAATAACAGCACTGCAGCAAATTTTTCAGAAGCCAGCAGTGCCGGATTAACAGGCTGAATTAAATTCCCAGAATATACAGCGAAGAGCTTTAAATTTATCTATTAACCAAAAGATGTCCCTTGATCTTTTCAATCAAAAGGTCATTGGCTATCTCATTAAGTCCACCGTGAGGAATAATAATATCGGCCTTGGATTTGCTGGGCTCTACAAACTGTTCATGCATGGGTTTAACCGTAGCCAGATACTGCTCTTTAACCGACTCCAGAGTCCGGCCCCTTTCCTTGATATCCCTGGTAATCCGCCGCAAAAGGCGGATATCATTATCAGTGTCAACGTAAATCTTGAGATCAAAAAATTTCCGGAGCTTTTGATAGTAAAGTGTAAGAATCCCCTCAACAATAATAATTCGAGAAGGGTTTACCCGACAGGTCTCCTCCAGCCTGCTGTTGCTGGTATAACTGTAAACCGGCCTCTCAACCGGCTGACCCCCTTTAAGTTTTTTCAGCTGCCGACACAGGAGATCAATTTCAAAGGCATCGGGATGGTCAAAGTTAATTTTATCTTCGGGGACAGCAAAATGCTCCTTATCGTAATAGTAGAAATCCAGGCGCAGGATTGAGACCTCATTGCTGAAAGATTTTTTCAACATCCTGGCCAGAGTTGATTTGCCTGAAGCAGACCCTCCCCCGATTCCAATAAGTAATACTCCCATTTATCTGCCTCCTGAAAGATTTTTCCCTGTTATTTAAGGCTGGTGATAATTTTTTCACCATCCCTTATAATTATATGATAAAATCCGGCAGTTTGTACAGGGCTCTCTGCAATAAATTTTCGAATTTCCTGAGTTTTTGCCAGAGGTATTTCCAGCCCGAAGCCACAGTCTGCCGTGATTATCGGCGGGAGGGGGCGGAAAGAGACAGAATAACCCGCCCCTTTAAGCAGTTTCTCAGCTTTTAAAGAATCTGTGGTAGAAGGAAAGGCGATCAATCCGTATTTTTCATCATTCACAGGTAATCACTCCAGAACGATACTGTCTCCTTCCACCACTACACCGATAGGATAGCCCTGATGCTCCTCATCATTAAATTCCCTCAGAAAATCCTGTGCTTCCTCCTCGGGCAGAGAGATTAACAGGCCACCTGAAGTCTGGGGGTCAAAAATTAGGTCTTTGATAAATTCCTGAGAAATCCCGGTGAATTTAACCTGATCACTAAAAGCCTCGCGGTTGCGGTAAAGGCCTCCCGGCACCATTCCCTCCGCTGAAAGTTCAGGGACCTCAGCAAAATAGGGCAGGTTATCGGCCTGAATTCGACTGCCTCTGCCGCTGGCCTTAAGCATCTCCAGCAGGTGTCCGGCCAGACCAAATCCGGTTATATCTGTGCAGGCAGAAACGGAGTAGCGCTCAAAAAGACTGGCTGCCCTGCTGTTTAGCTGCAGCATACTTTTAATGGCGGGATGTTCGGGGCTCTGCTCCAGCTGACCGGCTTTAAAGGCAGTGGTTATTATTCCGGTGCCCAGAGGTTTGGTGAGAATTAACTTATCACCTGCCCGGGCTCCGGAGTTAGGTACCACTCTGTCAGGATGAATCAGCCCGCTGACAGAAAGTCCGTACTTGGGCTCCTCATCATCTATAGTATGACCACCGGAAATAATAATCCCGGCTTCCCGGGCCTTATCCAGACCACCCTGAAGAATATCCCGGAGAATTTTTTTATCTAAAGAGTCAGGGAAACAGACAATATTCATGGCCAGAAACGGTTCTCCGCCCATGGCATAAACATCACTTAAAGAATTAGCTGCTGAAATCTGGCCAAAGAGATAGGGGTCATCGACAATCGGAGTGAAAAAATCCACGGTCTGGATTAGAGCCTGCTTTGAATTCAGACGATAAACAATGGCATCATCTCCGCCTTCCAGACCAACCAGTAAATTTTTATCATCGCTGGTGAAATCCAGGCTGTCTAAAATCTCGGCCAGCTCCGCCGGCCCCATTTTAGAGGCTCAGCCTGAACTTTTGCTGTAAGATGTCAGTTTGATTATATCTGCTGCTGACATAATTATCACCTCTTTTTCAAAATTAAGTTTTAAGTTATGCTAGATTTTCACACAGCCGGTCCGGTTGATGGTCTCCAGAATTTCATACATATTGCTGACCCGCCCGACCTGCAAACTATCTGTCAGCTCAAAGTAATCCAGACAGGTGCCGCAGACCAGGATATCAATCTCCCGGGGTAGTTCCTTGATTATTTCTGCGGCTGCATCATCTACTGTGACAAGCTTTACGCCCTGATTCATAAAGAGAAGCGCTTCCGGCAGAGGTTTTACTTCTTTGAGGGTCTTTAAAAAACCGGTCAGCAGAAGCTCACCCAGTTCCCGGGGTCCCTCCCCCAGAGTTTTGGAGGTAATCAGATAAGACCTGGACCGGTCAGCATCTTTCTCATTCACCGGACTGCTCTTAGAAGAAGCTTTCAACTGGAGTTTAAAATTGTCCTGTTTCTGCAGCATCTCAACCTGGCAGCCGTTGTTCCTGGCCATCCGGGCCACATTTTCCGCAGCAGTTTTATTATCAACAATTACCAGCAGACTACCATGTTTTGCCAGAGCTTCCTTTGCTCTGATAACCGGCTCGGGACAGTTAAGCCCCCGGCAGTCAATAGTTTTCAATATAAAACAACTCCTCCGGGTAAATTTATGATTGTTTCGAACTTTGTCCATAATAGATCCTGATAGATCCTAATATATAGATCATCATGCAGATCTAGGCAAATATAACTATTACACTCTCAATAAATCCTTAAAATTCTTTGCTGCTGCTTAAACTGTACCTGGAAGAAATGCTCGAGCAAGTAGATTATATCAAAAGTTTTGTTTATAAACAAGATAATTAATCTTTATATTAAAGTCTTAAATAGTTAACTGGCCGGAAAATTTATGCCTGATGCTATTCAAGGCAGACTCCCACGCCTGTTCAGCCCATTGGGGATAGTAGAGAAATTTATCTGTTATTTTTTATCTGACAAAAAAAATACCCTTCCGGTTAAAGAAGGGTTCCTTAAAATATCAGCCCCGAAGCAGAAAATTAGCGCCTGGAAATGCCTGATCTCTTAGCGGGGTTCCACAATAAATTTAATTGCTGTCCTTTCCTCGCCATCAATTTCAATATCAGTAAAGGCCGGAATACAAATCAAATCCATGCCGGAAGGAGCTACAAAGCCCCGTGCTATAGCCACTGCCTTAACTGCCTGATTAATAGCCCCTGCACCAATTGCCTGAAGCTCAGCACCGCCCTCTTCTCTCAGCACACCTGCCAGGGCACCGGCTACCGAATTTGGACTGGAATTTGCTGCTACCTTTAATACTTCCATTCAGAAATAAAACCTCCTCAATAGATGATTTCTATATCTCTTGGTAAATAGTCAGGAAAGGGGCTGACATTTATATAATTAGCTATCTGGCAGTAAATTCCTGCCTGTCAGGGAGAAAAAATATGATAATTTTCTAATTATTTGCTATAATTAGTCAGAGTAATTATTATCGATATCTGAGGTTTAATTTAAAGCTTGATCAAATCCGGACTTCATTATCTGCTGGCTCCTCCTGCTCCCTTTTAAATAACGGCTCATAACGGTTTTGCTTGCAGTTTGACCTGAGATAAGTTAAAATATGTTTAGTGGAACTAATCCTGATTATATTATATTTTCTGTCTGAAGCCCTTCCGGGCTGTAATTGAAAGGAGTGATTGTAATGCATAATTTAAAAACAGTTTTTCTCATGGCGCTGCTAACTGTGATCTTCATCGTTTTCGGCGGCATCATAGCTGGTGAATCGGGACTGATAATGGCTTTTGTCTTTGCCATGGTGATAAATTTCCTTGCCTACTGGAAAAGCGATACCATTGCGATGAAAATGACCAAATCCCGTCCCCTAACTGAAGAAGAAGCACCCAATCTCCACAGGATGATTACCAATCTCAGCAAAGATGCCGGTCTGCCCAAGCCCAAAGTCTATGTTACACCGGGAGATCAGCCCAATGCCTTTGCCACCGGGAGAAACCCTAAAAATGCAGCGATTGCCTTAACCGAAGGTATCATCAAACTGCTGGATAAGGATGAACTGGAGGGAGTTATCGCTCATGAGCTCTCTCACATTAAAAACCGCGATACCCTGATCAGCACTTTAGCAGCCGTTATGGCTGGAGCCCTGGCCTTCCTTTCCCGGATGGGAAGATTCCGGATGATTTTTGGAGGCCGGAGGGGTAGAAGCGGCGGAGCGGCAGCCCTGGTTCAGATTTTAGCTATTATCTTTGCCCCGCTGGCTGCTGTGATCATCAAGATGGCAATCTCCCGTTCCCGGGAATACAAGGCCGATGCCACCGCTGCAGGCATTACCGGTAATCCCGAGGGACTGGCCAGCGCCCTGCGCAAGATGGAAAGCCACGCTAAAAATTCACCGATGCAGGTTAACGAGGCGACCTCTCACATGTTTATCGTCAACCCCCTCTCCCGGGAAGGAATGGCCAAGCTCTTCAGCACTCACCCTCCAATTGAGGAAAGGGTTGAGGCTTTGAATAAACTGAGATAGGAGAAAGTTTTCAAGCAGCTATTTCACTAATGTAGCACCTGAAATGGGCCTAAAATAACGGGTTTCACAGCAGCAAATAAAGACTGAAAAAAGCCCTCCTTCGGGAGGGCTTTCTTTATTGATGTGATAATTGATGTGAGGTTTATTTTTGATTTATTGTATTTGCTTTTAGTATTTTCATTATCCTTTTCTTATAAATCACCGGCAAATCTTAAATATTAACATCTGCTGACAGCATCATGAGCTTGATTTGAGATTGAAATGCTGTCTACCTCTTTCTCATCAGATAATCGGCTGCCCGATGCATATTTTCCTCGGTAGCCACCAGAAAAACCTGGTTATCGGCATGGATTTCTCTGTTCCCGCGGGGAATAATGAGTTTATCATTCTCCTTATCATAAATTCCGGCAATAACAATATCCTCAGGAAAACCGGAGCTGTTGACTATATCTGCCACCGTTTTTCCGGCACAGGGTGAGTGGGCCGGTACTGTTATAATTGAAATCTCTGCCCGGCCGTTACCAAGAGAAGCTACTCTACGAATCCGGGGCTCCTCGATATCAATGACAAACTTCTCGACCATCAGCTCCATAATGCTGCCCACCGTAGTAGCTCCGGCTTTGCGATAGGCGCTTTCATACTCCGGATCCCGCATTCTTACCAGGATTTTCTCAACGCCAAAATCCCTGGCCAGAACGGTAAAGGCCAGGTTATCAGCATCATTCTTCATAACCGCCACTGCCACATCGCATTTTTCAATGCCGGCATCCTTTAAAATGCTGACCCTGGTGGCATTGCCATGGACTGAAACCGCTCCATAACGGCTGTAAATATCCTCGCAGACCTGATGGTCAATATCAATTACCACAACATCATGATTTTCCACCAGATTTCTGGTAAGATTACTGCCGACGATTCCTCCGCCTGCTATTAAAATATACATAATATTCCTCCTGTTTCTTTATTAACACTGGATTAATGCTGCATTAACACTGCATTAACGCTGCCAGACATCCAGTCGGAAAAGTGCTATAACCGGAATTATCTCCAGCCTGCCGGCCAGCATGCCAACAATATAAGTAATCTTGATTACTGGATGGATATCCCCCATCTCTTCCATTGGAATTAAAGAAGGGCCGATATTATTAACAGCTGAAAACATTCCCGATAAGGACTCGGCTATATCATAGGATGAAAAAGCTGCTGTAATTAATCCCCCTATGAGCAGCAGCAGCAGCCAGCCAAAGAAAAGTCCGGCAATATGATAAACATCCTTCCAGTTCACTCTGCTGTTCTCCAGTCTCAGAGGTGTGACAGCCCTCCGGGGCAGGGCCAGAGATTTTATCTCCCTGCCAAAAAGCCTCTTCAGGATTATTATCCTGAGGACCTTGATTCCTCCCCCGGTGGAACCGACACAGCCACCAATCAGCATCATTACCAGAAATAACTGGCGGGCAAAGGTGGTAAAATAGGGAGAGCCAATATATTCTGTCTGATAGCCGGTCATCATTATGGCCAGCACCTGAAATAGACTGGTGCGGAAGGTCTCCTCCAGTGAGCTCAAACTGATCGGAATTTCATTAAAGAGAATAACTGAAATCATTATTAAACCGGTAAAACCGAAAATCAGCTTAAGATAATAACGAAACTCGACATCTACCAGCAGATCCCGCCAGTTCCACTGTAAAATTTTATAGTGCAGCAAAAAATTCATCCCACCGAGAAACATAAACACAATGAAAATATATTCAATCAGTCGAAAGTTACTGTATCCCGCCCCGGCAAAATGAGCAATATTGGCCTCATAACGAGTAAATCCTCCGGTTGAAATGGTGGTCATGGAGTGAAGTACTGCATCGAAAACGCTTAATCCTGCCAAAATAAGCAACAGCAGCTGAATGAGAGTAAGTCCGGCATAAATACTCCAGAGAATCTTAATTGTCCGATAAAGATTGGGTACCGGCCGGGCTGAAACTATTTTGTGAGCCTCTGCTCCAAAGAGCTGCCAGACCTCCCCCTCGCTGCGGAAGGTTATCAAAAGAAAGAAGGATAAAATCCCAAGACCTCCCAGCCATTGAATTAAACTTCTTAAAAAAATTAACGATAGAGGCCGGGTCTCCAGGGCGGATACCAGGGTGATACCGGTAGTGGTAAATCCGCTCATTGCTTCAAAATAGGCATCAAGCCAGCTCATCTCAAAACCCAGGGCAAAGGGCAGAGAAATTATTCCCGAAGCCAGCAGCCAGCCCAGGCTGCATATTATCATCCCGGCACTGATATCAATATTAATCCTGAGATGAAAGGTGCGGTGCAGCAGGTATCCTCCTCCCCCGGCCAGCAGCATGGTCAGTATGTAGGCCAGGATTATTTCCTGGGGCTCCTGCTGCTGAAGAGCAATCAGCAGTGGGAAAATCAAAATAAAACTCAAAAAAAGACTCAGGGTACCCAGGATATCGAATATGCCTTTAATTTTAGGAGAAAGCTTGAAAAGGGATGAGAGCATTTATACTGACACCTTTCAGCTAAGCTGACTGATTTGCAAGAAAATTCATAGAAGATAGACAGAGCACACAAAGGTTCTGGCACGTAAAGCAAATAATTAGCAGCTTTTAGCGGGCAAATTATCTGATAAATACTCTAAATTTAGAAATGATATGATTCTGCTGCAAAAAGTCATTTTACTGGCAATTTGATTGACGGGATGACTGATGTGACGGGGATTATAATTTCGAAATTTTAGTGATATCGACTTTATGCAGTGCAATCATGATATAGGTAATGCATCTTAACATTTAATTTTTCAGAAG
>PWFW01000224.1 GCA_003554225.1 Halanaerobiaceae bacterium
CGGCACTCTGTATTGCTTCGGGCCGGAAGAAAGGGACCCGCACCGGCACGGATACATTCCGGTCGAACTCACGCCCGGCTCTGAGCAGTGGGCTGAGGCAGCCACCGACCTTACCGTGCAGCTCGATGACGACCGAGGCTACGCCCTTATGCTGGGCGCCGGCTCCGGCGATCTTTTGCGTGAGCTTATCATTCGTACCGAGCTCCATATTGTGGTTGTAGAGTCAGATAGCGAGGCGGTGCAGAACCTGCGCGATGAACTGGCGGATGCCGGGAAATACGGTCGCCGCGCGGCCGTATTCGAAGCCGACCCTGCCAATTTCTCCGTCCAGCCCTACCTCTTTAGCCTGGTGGTCAGCGAAGACGCCGCCGCGGCCGGCATCACGGCCGATGCGTCGGTGCTAAGCCCGCTGTTGGATAAGCTGCGTCCTTACAGCGGCGTCGCCATGCTGGGCGCCGCTGAAGCGGAGCTCACCGGTCTTCTGAACGCCGCAAAGGCTGCGGATGTGGATCAGGTTTCTGTGGAAAAACATTCCGACCATGTTTTTGCAACCCGCGGCGGGCCGCTAAGCGGAGCCGGGGAGTGGACGCACCAGTATTCAGATTCGTCGAACACCAACTTCTCCAGCGATACGCTTGTCAGAGCGCCGCTTGGAGTTCTTTGGTTTGGCGGCCCCACCAACGACAATATCCTTCCCCGGCACGGATTTGGACCAGTTCCGCAGATAGCACATGGACGTGTCATGCTTCTGGGGCCGGAAACCATAAGTGCCCGTTGCGTGTATACCGGCAGGGAAATTTGGGAGCGAGAATTTCCGGGTATAGGACACCCCTTTACTGATTTGGATAAAGAAAAGCGGTATCGACAAGGCCATTCCGTTCATATGAGTAATGCCGCACCTTTTGTAGGTGCAAATATGTTGGGAAGCCCTTACGTTTCCATGCCAGATGGTGTCTACGTGCGTTACAAAACAGGTGTTTATCGTCTTGATCCGCAATCAGGTGAAATTACAGAAAGATTTCAGCTTCCAGTCGATCCGCAACGCGTAGGCCAGCCTGACTGGGGTCATATAAGTGTCTCGGGCAACCGGCTAATCGCAACCATAGCCCCTCAGGTTTTAGGCGAAGAACACTATTCGCAGGTCTTTCAGACAATGGAGGATATCAAAACTAGAGCCCTGGATGGGATATCCAGCAAACGACTTGTGGTTATGGACCGTCAAAGTGGAGAATTACTGTGGACTCGCCAGGCCGACATCGGTTTCCGTCATAACACCATAATCGCCGGCAATGGGCGTATTTACCTGATCGACGGGCTTTCAGGAGAGGCTGCCCAAAAGTTGTGGCGTCGTGGGGGAGAACCGGAACGAACCACACTTATGGCCCTCGATATAGACACGGGGGAGCAAAAATGGGCCGTTGAAAACGAAATTTTCGGTACATGGCTGGGCTATTCCGAACGCCATGATATACTTCTTGAAGGGGGACGTCAGAACAGCGGTGCCCAACATCGCAAACTCGAAGGTGAACCGGTAGACCGTGCCGCCGCCTATCGGGGCAGTGACGGAACAGTTCTATGGAGAAAAAACACCCCCAACTATCACGGACCTTTATCTATCTGTAATGACACCGTTTACCTGGCTCCGGCGGGGACCTCTGGAGCAAGCTGGGCGCTACATCTGAAAACCGGTGGACAGAAGATGCGGACTCAATCGCATACGGGGGAGTCTGCACCATGGACTTATAGCCGTCGCTATGGATGCAACACTCATAATGTCAGCGAACACTTGATTACGTTTCGAACGGGCTACGCCGGCTTCTTCGATTTGGAGCATGATAGCGGCACCGGTACATTGAGTGGATTCCGTTCGGGATGCACCAACAATATGGTAGTTGCAGACGGCGTTTTAAATGCGCCTGACTACACTCGAACCTGCGATTGCAGCTACGCACACCAAACCTCGCTTGCGATGATCCACATGCCCGACGATGTGAATGTAGAATATTGGACACGATATGACGGTTCGTTTCCTGATCCCGAGCGGTATGGCCTTAACTACGGTGCGCCGGGCCGACGGGTCGACGTTGCAGGCGACGGGCTAATCTGGCGTGACGAGCCCGGCACGAAACACCGTCATTCTTCTGCGATAAAGGACAGCGGGGATTCGATAGACTGGGTAGTCGCTTCGATGAGGGAATTAAGCGGAACTATCGGTATAAAAGATCTTATCGAAACGACATATCGGGTACGCCTGCACTTTGCCGAGCTTGACGAGTCGGTGGATGCAGGCGAGCGGGTCTTTGACGTGCTCCTGAACGGAGAGGAAGTGTTGAGCGGCTATGACATCGCCGGAGAGGCCGGCGGAACCCTTCGCGGAACGGTCGAAGAATTCACGGTGGAGGTTGAAGGAGAGCTGGAGGTTGAATTCCGCAGGGACGACGATGCGGAGCTGGACCCGGCGATAAGCGGCATCGAGCTGATAGCCGAGGAGTGATGACCCGAATATTTCACGCGTTTTCAGTGGTGCATATGTGGCAAATGTCAAACGCCGCTGTAGTCGCATACGCGAAGAGCGTAGCCGAAAAGGTATAACTGATGTGTTGGGTTTGGTGCTGTCCCCTGCGGGGACTCAGTTTTCTATATGGTAAATCTACGGGGTAAAAATGGAAAAAAATATTGCAATATACAGGTCCTGATGTTAGGCGCTTTTACTTTACTGGCTGCTGTCGGTTTCGGGGAAAAACTCCATGCAGACGGACACGAAATCTCCAGCGAACCGGACTCTGGCGGGAATGTTGAGGTTCGGCTGGCTGCAGCTGAAGACCGAGGCCGGTCGGATGCATTCGCGCAAGAAGATGTAATTGTAATCCGTGTACTGCTGGATATTCTAAAAGATACGGAGGACACAGACGAGATTCGTCTCCAAACCCTCAGATTGCTTGACAAGTCCGATGTTGCGGCTGAAGAGATCGGCCCCCGACTTACTGATATATTCAAGGACCGGGATGAGACGAGAGAATTTCGATGGGAGGTGTTCAGTCGCATACATGAAATAACTCCCCGGACTTTGGAGGATCTGGCCGAGGAGCCCGAAGCCGTTGAGTCTTTGGTGGAAATAATGCGGCATGAGCTCCCCTGGAGCATTATTTTCGGGATGGAACCGGAGGCGCAGCAGGAGGCGCTGCCGCTTTTTGCAAACGCATTGCTGCAGATTGAAGAACGCGAGACCTTATTCGCTTTAGCTCTGGCACGGGCTATTAAGAACGTGGGCGTTGAAACGCTGGAGCAGGGTCAGATCGAGGCGGTTGAGGAGGTCCTGGATTACGGTGCCGAGCGGAACTGGGAGTCCGGCCCATATCGGCGCCAGGCTGATGAAAAGATCGAGCGGCTTCAGAGCGACGACGCAGCTGTGCGCGCCCGCGCCGCCGAGGCCTTGGGCTACATGCGCTATTACCCGGGCCAGGATGCTCTTATTGCTTCGCTTGAAGATCCGGATGCGGATGTGCGTCGAAATGCGGTTATCTCGCTGGGCTGGTGCGGGGGCCGGGAAGCTCTGAACCCGCTTGCGGCCCGGCTTGAAGATGCGGATTGGAACGTTCGGCAGTCCGCCAGGGTGGCGCTAACAAATCTTACAGGTATGGATTTTCCGTTCGATGCGCTGGCCGATCCGGACCGGCGCGAAGCTCAGGCAGAGGTGTGGAGCGATTGGATAGATGCTTTGTCTGAAGATGAGCTTTCTGCGGATATACTTGAGCTGACTGCCTCCGATAATTATCACGAACGTGAGCGCGGTGTGCGTGCGGCGGGAGCATTGGGCGGGGAAGATGCCGCCGCCCTGATCACCGAAGCGATCGGGGGCTGGAGCGATTGGGATAGAGAGCGGGATATCGAGGGAAAGTGGCTGGTGCAGGCTGGTATTCGCGCGCTGGGCCGGACAGGGGACCCGGAAGCGCTGCCGGTACTCGAGGATTTCCTCATGAACTCTCAATGGGCCCGTTACGCTGCCGATGCGCTGGGCGATTTCGGTGGAGAAGGGGCGGCCGCCGCGCTGCTCGATGCGTTCCCGCGTTATGCGCGTGACCCGAATGTGGTTTTTCACAGATTTTATACTATGCCGCATACCCATCCTTCAGACCGCGCCCACTTTGATCAGCGCGACCGCATACTGGCTGCACCATACCATATAGCTTTTTCGCTTTCGAGAATTCCGTTTGAGGCGTCCGGCAATATGGAAAAGCTGCGGAGCGTGGCCCCGATGGTGGCCGCCCAGATTCCATACGATGTTGACGCACTAGTGCCTTACGAAGAAGAGCCGCATCAGCGGATTTTCCGACATCTGATGGACAGAGCGGATGAGACTCAGCCGCTGCTTGATGCGATGTTCGGGGCGCTTGATCAGCCACGAAACGAAGACAGCGGAGGAGAGGAACCCCGGCCCGAGTACCGCCATTTCACCAATGATATCCGCTATGTATCCAGGGTTATTGCTACGCTGTGTCGCGAGAAAGATGACATTCCGCGGCTGATCAACCTGCTTGACCATGGGAACCACTGGGTGCGTATTAACGCAGTCAGGGCGCTGTTATTCATGGATGTGACGGAGGCGGCTGAAGAGATCGGAGAACGATTGGAAGCATCGAAGCCGGAGGCGGAGTTCGGGTTTTTAACCGGGTGGGGTATCATACAGGAAGGGCAAGC
>PWFW01000134.1 GCA_003554225.1 Halanaerobiaceae bacterium
CGAGGACGCCGTATCGGCGTCGCGCTCCTGCTCCTCTCCGTGATCGCCGGCGTTGGACTCGCAGTTACTGGCGGCGTCACCGTCGATGGCACTATCACACTCGACGACCCGGACGGACCGGAGGTTCAGTTTGTCACGTCCGATAGCGAGCTGCTCCTCGATGGCGATCACGGACCGAGCGGCGAGTTGAGCATCCATAGCGAGCATGGCACGATCGTCGTTACGGGCGATGACGGCGCTGCAGCGCGCGTGCACCAGGACGATCTTGAAGGCGCGACCACTACCGTCACGGAGATTGAGCCTGATGGCGGCGATGTTGTGCTCGATCCGGGAGACAAGCCGGCGGTGACAGTCGCGGACGGTATCGACGAGATTAGCTTCGCGTCGATGACCGTGGACGATTCGGAGACCGACTTTACCTACTCCGCAAGCTCAACGGCCAGCGTCACGGTGAACGAGATCGGCGCGAGCGACGAGATCGTAATCGCCGTCGCTGCTGATGGGACCGTCCTTGACCAGACAACTGCGGACTCGTCGGGTAGTGCAACGTTCTCGGCGCTCGATTCCGGAGACTACGAGGTCCAGCTGGCGACGACGGCAGATCCCGAGCTGTCCAACGGTGAGCCGTCGGCCGGGGAGACTGTGACCGAGACGCCTGTCGAGTTGAGCATCGACGTTGAAGACGCCGACTTCGACACCGATCAAGGTGACGAGGTCGAGGTTACATTCTACGACGGCGACGATTCGGAAATTGGTACAGATACCGTGGTGGAGAACGGCACAGCTTCGACGCACTACGATGATCCGATAGCGGGAGAAAATGAGTGGTATGCAGTCGCTGAGGACTCATACGGTAATGAGGTCACAAGTGACACGTTTGAGTTCGCAACTCCAAGCATCATTGAGTTACGCGACGAGAGCGATCCAGAGGAGTTGGTCGAAACGGAAGCGGATGTTGAGGTGACGTTTTTCGCCGGCCGGGACGTGTTCGAGCGGACGACTGACGATGGAACGGTCTCGCTCGAGGGCTTGCCAGCGGACGAATCGTTCACCGTGCAAGCTGATGCCGAGGGATATATCAATCGACAAGTGGTCATCGAGTCGATCACCGACCAACAGGAAATCTACCTGCTTCCCGAGGACGGAGACAACGTTGAGGTCGGATTCACGCTGAATGACCCGAGCGGACAGTTCACGCCGGCGAACACGCGCGTCTCCGTGCTCAAGCCTATCCGGCAGAACGACACGACCGAGTTCCGCACGGTCGCTGCTGACGACTTCGGAGAGGCTGGGTACTCGACGCTGCTCGAACGCGACCAGCGATACATCGTCGAGGTGACGGACACCGAAACTGGCGAGCAACAAGATATGGGTCCATTCGTCGCAACGAGTTCGCGCGAGATCGAGCTGCAGGTGGACGATTTCACCTTTGATTTCACCGGTGAGGACGCAGGATACCGCTGGGGGGCTCAATACCAGAACGACAGTGCCGGAGCAAGCATTGATTTCGATATGGAAATAAATCAATCAGTGCTGGCTGCGGAGTCACTCGAGGTCACAATCACAGATGGAGCGACTGGTGACGTGATATATAGTGATACGACGATCGAGCCGGAGACGGTCTCGAAGACGGCAACGATTCCGACCGACATTGAAGATCCAGAGACAAGACAGTGGCAAGTCGAGTGGGTGATGACTACTGTTGAGGGTGAGGAGTTCAGGGGCTCGACGGTTGTTGGAGCGTCACAACTGCCACTTGATCTACCGGGGGTTTCTGAGGACGTCCTGAATGTTGTGAGCGTGTTGATTATCTTGATGGTGGCGGGGATGTTCAGCGCCGCGAACGTCACCGTCGGTGGGATTGTGACGAGTCTCGTCGCCGGAGGGCTTTGGTTCGCCGGAGCCTTGCCGGACGCCGTCACAGGCATCCTAATCGCACTGGCACTCTTCGTGAGCGTGCTAACGCATCTGCGGACCAATCAACAGGTGAGGCCAACATGAGGATCACAACGTCGATTGTACTGTTTTATGTCTGGTTGACAGCGAGTGCCAACTTGCTTATTGAGACAGGGTTCACCGAGGCGATCGGCGTGCCGCTCGAGGTGAGCGCTGGCACGCAGCTACAAGATTCGATCGAGGAGTTTGGACAAATAGAAGGAGGAGGACTGAGCGTTGAGTCACTAATTGGCGTGTTCAACCTTGTCACCAACTCTGCTGAGGCTTTCGGCCTTGCGGTTGTTGCTGGACCGAGGTTGATGGCTGGACTCGGGATCCCAATCGTGTTTGTCCTATTCATCCACGCACCGCTGGGGTTGCTGCTGGCTCGGTTCGGGATCTACATGATAAGCGAGAGGTCACCATGACGGCAGACTGTGCACGCGGATTCACCGACTTGATGACGTCCGGTGAGTTCATGGATGCGGTGTACTGCTTCCTGACGAACGGAGGCGATCCTGTGTTGACGGTGATAGTTCCGCTCGTGATCTACGGCACCATCCTGCTCGCCTACTTCATCGTCGGCTCGAGCCCGCTCATCCCGGCCGTGGTAAGCATCATCCTCGCTGGCGTCATCTTTAGCGCCTTCCCGGCCACCGGAACGACGATCGTGGCGCTGACCGCGTTGTTGGTGCTCACCATCGGTGGGATGGCGCTCACTTGGAGGTTGGGCCGATGATCGCCACGCTTGGCTGGCTCGTGTTCGGTTCAGCTCTGATCGTGGCCGGTGCGCTCGCTCACGAGGTCGTGCACGCTGTCGCGGCGAAGCTTGTCGGCGGCGACGTCCACGATGTCGACCTGTTCTGGTTGCACGTCGACTTCGAGGCACAACCGGGCGCACGCACGCGGGCGGTGTTGCTCGCTCCCGGGATCCTCGGTATCGTCACAGCGCCGTTGCTCGCGTTTGTGTGGCCGTCCTCGTGGCACTACATCGCGCAGTTCGGTCTACTGATCGCGTGGGCCGTGTTCACTTTCAACGGAGGGACAGATGGCGAGATTACGCTGCGGAGGACTGAGGCAAGCTAACCAGTCAGTGCCGTTCGGTCCGTCGCCTCTGCTGGGATTTCGATCGTGATCCTATCGATTTCTTCCTCGGCGACAAATACGAATCCGGACTGGCCATGATAAAGCGCGATATCAAAGTCACGACTCGGGAACTCTTCATCACCTATCGCGTCAATTAGGTCGATACTCAGCTGCTCTCCGGGGTTTTCAATGTCTTCGACAGTTAGTGCGTGTCCAATGTCCTCGCGTGAGGTGTGCATTAGCGCACAGGCGTCTGCTGTCGTGTCATCTGCAAGATCGATAAACAGAGTGCTGCCATCAATTTCGACATCGTCAATCTGAGATGAAAGTAACGTCCCGGTGTTAGGCAGTACACCCTCGAAAGTATCCTGTGCGGGCAGTTCACCGCGCTCACGATACCATAACGCCGATGTGATTCCGATACTGCCGAGGAGCATCCCGAGAAACTTTCGACGAGAGCGTTTGCGGAGGATGCGTTCTGGGTCGTCAGCGGTCATGTCAGTCGAAACGGTTGATTGATACTTAAAACACAAGCGCAAATCGTCGTCGAAATAGACCACGTTCCGTCTTCGACTGGGCCGACGTCCGGACGGAGCCTCGATCGAACTCGTTGTTCGTGAGCACGGCGACGCGATTCACTCGAAATCGCTGAACTCACCTCCGTCAGCGCGGACGTTTGCCCCGACGCGGTAGCCACGATTCCGGTTGGGGACGTCTATCGGATCGACTTTGTGGACGTCCAGGCCCGCAGCGCTGCCCTCGGAAATTCTCCCGAAGGTATCACAGGAGAGGCAGCGGTGGACGACATCATCGTCGTCACCGTAGACCGCCCGAAAGCGGGCTGTGACGTGTACTCCGCAGTTCTGACATGCGCCCTCTTCGTGGGCGGGGTCGAGGCGCATCATGGGCAATTGGTATGCGACGCACGCACTTGAAACTACCCCAATTAGTCAGATATCACAGACGAATAAGCGTGAAACGACGTACGGCTGACACTACAGACACAGCGAGATTATAGTTTCACTTCCAGCACACCCGCAGGGGTTAGCTTTTTTACAGAATCCCGGTAACAGAACGAGCGCAAGCGACTGCGGTGGGCTGGCCGAGCATTTGGAAGGTGTGCGGCCAGCGCCCCGGTCGTGTCGAGTATGCCAACGACCAGCCAACAGCCGTCGGCGTTCAGTCGTATTGATCAGCGCGGTGTTAGTAGTTGCTGCCTACGCCGTCTGAAACCACCCGGATCAGTCTGTTATTTCAGACGCGTCGAGATCGCCGTTCAGGTACGCGCGACCGTCGTCCGTGATCGCATACCAGCCGCGCTCGACGCGATCAACGAGTCCCTTCGCAGCGAGATCGCCCAGCCGCGTGTTGACGTATTTGCGGTCATAGCCGATGTCTCGCGCGATCACCGTTGGTGTCAGATCCATCTCGGTGTGGGCCAGCGCCTCAAGGATGCGGTTGTCTACCGGCAATTGCATCCAAGCCCCCGGATGGCGTCGCATAGAAGACTCATTAGCATGATTCTGTATAATACGCCCGATGCGCCGAACAGGTATAACTATTCAGGGTTTTATATTCGACTGATTAGGGGGTACGCTTATACTACTGGCGCTACGAGTGGTCTGATAACGACACACCGGCGCGCTCGGAGAAGC
>PWFW01000156.1 GCA_003554225.1 Halanaerobiaceae bacterium
ATGGTGGTCAAGGTCAATCAGCTCAATCTCAGGTCCCGCCTTGGCGCCACCAGCAAAAGCCCCCGCTGGGCAGTGGCCTTTAAATTCCCGGCCCAGCAGAAGACCACCCGGGTTAAGGATATTAAAATTTCCCTGGGAAGAACCGGAGCCCTGACCCCCACTGCCGAGCTTGAGCCGGTAGAGGTCGACGGCTCCACCGTCAGCCGGGCCACCCTGCACAATGAGGATGAAATTAACCGCAAGGATATCAGAATCGGCGATAAGGTTTTAATCCAGAAAGCCGGAGACATAATCCCGGAAGTGGTCAAAGTGATCAGGGAAGCCAGGACCGGCCAGGAGCAGAAGTTCAGGTTTCCCGAAAACTGCCCGGCCTGCAATGAGCCGGTTTTTCGCGACCCCGAGGAGGCGGTCTACCGCTGCCTGAACAGCACCTGCCCGGCCGTAGTCAGAGAAAGCATTCTCCATTTTGTCTCCCGGGATGCCATGAACATCGAAGGCCTGGGTCCGGCCCTGATTGATCGGCTTCTGGAAAAGGATTTAATCAAAAATCAGGCCGATCTCTATTTCCTGAAAAAACCGGAGCTGATTCAGCTGGAAAGAATGGCCGAGAAATCAGCCCGGAATGTCCTGAACGCCATTGAGGAGAGCAAATCCCGACCCCTGCCCCGGCTAATTTTTGCCCTGGGAATCCGGCACGTCGGCCTGAGAACCGCCCGGCTTTTGGCCGACAAATTTGGCTCACTGGAAAAGATCAAAGAGGCCAAGAGAGATCAGCTCGAGGAGACAGCAGAGATCGGTCCGGTGATAGCCGAAAGTATAGTAAATTACTTTGCCACCCCCCGGAACAACAGACTCCTGGCCCGCCTGAAAAAAGCAGGCCTTACCCTGGAGAGCAAAAGCCAGCAGCAGTCCCGGAACCTGGAAGGACAAAAATTCGTTCTGACCGGCCGGCTGGAAAATTTCACCCGCCAGGAAGCCACAGCCGCAATCGAAAAGCAGGGAGGCCGGGTAACTTCCAGCCTCAGCAGTCAGACCGATTACCTGGTTCAGGGAGAAAATCCCGGCTCCAAGCTGCAGCAGGCCAGAGAAGAGGGAACAAAAATTTTACAGGAAGAAGAATTTATCCAGCTTTTATCAAAGGAGGACTGAAAATGATTTCCCGAGACGAGATTGCCCATATTGCCAGACTGGCCAGTTTAAAATTAACCGAGGAAGAAAAGGACAAGTTCAGCGAACAGTTAAGCGATGTCCTGGATTACATCAACCAGATTTGCGAAGTCGATACCTCAGGAGTAGAGCCGACCTATTATCCCCTGCCCAGCAGCAATATCCTCCGGGAGGATGAGGTAACCAATCAGGACCGGCGCCAGGAAATGCTGGAGCAGGCCCCCGATAAAGAGGATGATCAGTTTAAGGTGCCGGGAATCGAACAGAAAGAGTAAGGCAAGATCAGGCAAAAAAAGCAGGATGGCATCAAACAAAAAAATCAAGATGACATCAATTATAAATAGCATGAGGACATCAATCAAAAATAGCAAGATGCCATCAAACAAAAAAGCAAGACAGCATCGAACAGAAAGAGCGAGGTGAGATCAAGCAATGAAGATATATGAAATGACCCTGGCCCAATTGATTGAGGCCCGGGAGAGCAAAAAAGTTAAACCGGAAGAGATCCTGGCCGCCTATCAGGCCAGAACCGAGGAGGTAGAAGAGAAAGTCCGCTCCTTTCTGGACAGACCCCGGGATCTAACCGCCGAATATCAGAACTCCCAGCTCAACAGGAACTCTCATGGCTCCCAGAACAACCAGAACGACAAAAGCACTAAGAGCTCCAACAGCGGTCAAAGCAATCACAGCAATCAAAACAATCAGCCCAACAAAAAAACCACCCTCACCGGGATCCCGGTAGCCCTGAAAGCCAACATGGCCACCTGCAGACTGACCACCTCCTGCGGCTCACGAATCCTGGAAAATTACCGGACCCCCTATCAGAGCACCGTCGCCAACAAAATCACCGGCAGCGGGGGAGTCATCGCCGGCAAAACCAACATGGATGAATTCGCCATGGGCTCAACCACCGAGCACTCTGCCTTCCAGGTCACCAGAAACCCCTGGAATCTCAACCATGTCCCCGGGGGCTCCAGCGGCGGTTCCGCAGCAGCAGTGGCAGCCGGAGAAGTCCCCTGCGCCTTAGGCTCCGATACCGGAGGCTCAATCCGCCAGCCGGCCGCCTTCTGCGGAGTGGTGGGCTTAAAACCCACCTACGGAGTCGTTTCCCGCTACGGCCTGGCAGCCTTCGCCTCTTCGCTGGACCAGATCGGCCCCCTGACCCGCAGGGTGGAAGATGCCGCCATCATGCTGAACATAATCTCCGGCGCCGATCCCCTGGACTCCACCTCAGCCCGGATCGATTATCCCGACTACACCGCCAGGCTGGAACAGGATATTTCCGGAATGACCTTCGGCCTGCCGGCCTCCTACCTGGAGATGGACATAGACGGGGAAATCAAGGATCAGGTTCTTCAGGTTGCCGAAAAATTAAAGGAAGCCGGAGCAGAAGTCCGGGAAATCACCTTACCCCCGGCAGATCTGGCCCTGGCTGCCTATTACATCATAGCCACCGCCGAAGCCAGCTCAAACCTGGCCCGCTACGATGGAGTTCAATACGGGGTCCGTCAGTCAGGAAAAAATGTTCTGGAGATGTTTGTCAATACCAGGAGTTCCAGCTTCGGCCCCGAGGTAAAAAGACGCATCATGCTGGGTACCTTCGCCTTAAGCTCCGGCTATCAGGATGAGCTCTACAAGCAGGCCCTCAAGGTAAGAACCCTGATCAAGGAAAAGTACGAAAAGGTTTTTACCGAAGTCGATATAATCCTGGGACCCAATTCCCCCACCCCGGCCTTTAAAATTGGAGAGGACATGGACCCCCTGGATGTTTATTATACCGACATCTTTACCGTACCGGTAAACATCAGCGGATTCCCCGCCCTTTCACTGCCATCCGGCTTTTCAAAAGAGGGTCTGCCCTTAAGCGTTCAGCTCATCGGGCCGGCCTTTGGAGAAGTGGAACTATTACAGGCTGCCAGCGGTCTGGAAAAAAGGCTGGATGTCCCCACCCTGGCCGCTCTTGAAGGAGGAAGGTGATTGACAATGCCCGAAAACAAATACCAAACCGTAATCGGCTTAGAAGTTCACGTTCAGCTCCAGACCGAATCCAAGCTTTTCTGCGGCTGCAGCGCAGCCTACGGAGCTGAACCCAACTCCAACACCTGTCCGATCTGCCTCGGGCTTCCCGGAACCCTGCCGATGCTTAACAGGAGGGCGCTGCGCTTTGCCCTTGAGGCCTCCCGGGCAGCCGACTGCCAGATCAATCAGTTCAGCAAATTCGACCGGAAGAACTACTTTTATCCCGACCTGCCCAAGGGATATCAGATCTCCCAGTACGACCTGCCGCTGGGCTATGATGGCAAAGTTACAATTGAAACTGAAGACGGAGGAACCAGAGAAATCGGCCTGACCCGGATCCACCTGGAGGAAGACGCCGGCAAGCTGATCCACGCCGGCACCATCGGCGATTCAACCCACAGCTACGTCGATTACAACCGGGGCGGAGTCCCCCTGATCGAAATCGTCTCAGAACCGGACATACGCAGTCCCGAGGAAGCCAGGGCCTATCTCAACGCCCTCAAACAGATGATCCTTTATCTGGGAATATCAGACTGCAACATGGAAGAGGGCTCCCTGCGCTGTGACGCCAACGTCTCCCTCCGTCCCCGGGGAGACAGCGAGTTTGGCATCAAGACAGAGGTGAAAAACATGAACAGCTTCCGGGCCGTAGAAAGAGCCCTGACCTACGAAGTCAAGAGACAGAAAAAGCTCCTGGAATCCGGCCGGAAGGTGGTTCAGGAAACCCGCACCTGGGATGAGAGCAGCCAGGAGACCGTCTCCATGCGAGGTAAGGAGGAAGCCGAAGATTACCGCTATTTCCCCGAGCCCGATCTCATGCCGCTGGAAATATCCGATGAATTTATCGCCGAGATAGATCAAAGTCTGCCGGAACTGCCGCTGGAGAAGAAGGAGAGATTTCAGGAGCAGTACAACCTTCCAGCCTACGATGCCGGGGTTCTGACCCAGAGCCTGGAGCTGGCCAGACTCTTTGAAGAAACAGCCAAAAAGCACGATGATGCCAAGGAGGTCAGCAACTGGCTGATGGGCGAATACCTGCGCCTCCTTAAGGAGAATGAGCTGGAGCCCGGCCAGGATGAGCTCAGCGGAGAGAAGCTGGCCGAGCTGCTGGAGCTGATTGAGGACGGCACCATCAGCTCTAAAATCGCCAAGGAAGTCTTCGCAGAAACCTTTCTCAGCGGAAAGTCCCCCGGGAAAGTAGTGGAAGAACGGGGCCTGAAGCAGATCAGCGATGAAGATAAGCTGGCCCGGATCGTGGCCGGCATAGTAGCCGAACATCCCGATGTGGTGGAAGACATCAAAGGCGGCAAGGACAAAGCCATCGGTTTTCTGGTGGGACAGGTCATGCAGGAGACTAAAGGCAAGGCCAATCCCCAGCTGGCCAACCAGCTGATCCGGGAGGAGATCGAAAAACACTAGCATTAGACTGACAAGAATAAGACTGACAAAAAACAAACTGA
>PWFW01000104.1 GCA_003554225.1 Halanaerobiaceae bacterium
CCCTTTAATCCCGGGGTTAATATCTATGAGCCAAAACAGCAGGCTGTAATCGCCTGGAATGGAACTGAACAGATTCTCGTTCTTTCAACAGACCTGCATGCTTCTGAAACCACAAAAATCCTGGAAGTTATGCCTCTGCCCTCTGAGCCCACTGTCAGAGAGGGAGATATCGAGCTTTTTCAGGATGTTCATGACCTTTATTTTAACGCTCTTCGCTATCAATTTACCTTTCTAAGAGATTCAGGCAGGGGAAGTAACCTGGACAGCATTGCAGCTCCAGCAGGGAAAATTACATTCAGAGAACAGATAGGGGCTCACGATATAACTGTAACCCAGGTTTTACGGGCTGAAGATTTTGTTGACTGGGTTAATGAATTTCTCTCTGCCAGGGGGGTAGAAACACCCACTATTTCTCAAGAAATGCACGAAGTAATAGAAGAATATATCTCTGAAGGTTTTACCTGGTTTGTCTTTGATGTGGTTGAATTAACTCCAGAAACCAGATCACTGGATGCCATCGAATATCAATTCGAGTCAGAGGGGGCCTTTTTCCCTCTGCGAATTACCCGCACAGAATCAGGCTATACAGAGGTCGAGATTATGACCTTTATGCCACCCTACAGGGCAGAAAATCAGGCAGTACAGGAGCTCAGCTTTTATCCTACCAGCATGCCGGTAGTTGTTCGCTCGGAACAGATCAAAAGTATCTCTCCCCGGATTGCCGAGCTGCTGGATGACTATGAATACTCTGCTCTGCACCATCATATTATTCATGGAAAATTGAGTGACTTTAATATAGATTTCTTACTGACAGCAGAAGCACCCGAAAAAGCTAATACTGCTTTTTACCGAAATAATGCCTATACCGATTTAGTGATAGCAGAAGGATATACAAGGGCAGAGATTGAAAGTCTAATTTTAAAGAGCAATGAAGAAATAACTGTAATAGAAGGTAAACTTGAAGAAAAAAATGCCGGCCAGGGAATTTACGGTCAGCCTGCTATTGATAATGTCTTTCTTTTTGATGCTGTCACCGGAAAGTTTTTGCGGGAATACCATAATCTAATGTATCTAGATGAGATAACTGTCGAGGGGTTCTACCGGGAAGAAGTTAAAGTAGATGATAGCTTTCTGTCAAACAGGGATGAACAGATTATCTGGTATCTCTACAAAAATCAATTGCCTGAAGAAGACCGGGATAAAGCAGGACCGGTGGTACCCGGACTGTTTGTCACCAGTATTTCTGGGTTCAATCGCGTTTGCGGCAGGCCGGTATTCACAGGTTATCATTTTCCAGATATGCCCTTCTGTTTCTGGACAGATAATTTTAATAATCAGGAATGAACCCGGAAAACATAATTCCAGTCGAAAAGTAAAGTCAAATAGCAAACTTAATTAAAGGAGGACTATCATGAAAAATTCAAAAAAAGTATTTATCTCGCTGCTGATCATTAGCCTGTCTCTAACAATTTTATCATTAACAGTAACTGCCAGAACTGAAGATGATATCATACCTATCTATGAAGGCAGTGAAATTATCTATGATGATCTCATCGGTTTTGAAGAAATTCCTGTTATTTTAAATGAAGCTTCGGTAATATTTCAGGAAGGATATCTCCGCCGCCTCTGGTGCCGGGCTCCTGAAGGGCGTTCTCCCTTTGAAATTATCAGAAACTATGAAAGTGCCATTGAAAATGTCGAGGGACAGATTATCTTCAGCACCAGAGACCCTCAATCTCTTGAAATTGATGAAAAGAAGCTTTCTGACTATTTTAAGGTAAACAGGCAGGAACGGGGACTGGCAACTCATGTCTTCTCCTATACCCATTTCCCCGGAGAAATGAGCGAATATCTGGTCGGCAAAGTCAGGACAGGAGAAAGAGAAAGTTATGTGATTGTTGCTTCAGGAAGAGGGCACTGGGCAGCCAACCAGGGCGAGGAGACTTATTATGAGATAGTCACTCTGGAGCTTGAAGCTATGGAGATGGACATGGTTACCATGGAATCTCTACAGCAGGGCCTGGCAGTCCAGGGGAAGATAGCCATCTATAATATTCTCTTCGATACCGGCGAATCCAGGGTAAAGGCAGAATCAGCAGAGGCTTTGTCCACCATTGCCGAATTTCTCCAGGATAATCCCTCCCAGAGATATCTGGGGGTGGGACATACAGATAGTGTAGGCGGCTATGACATGAATTTAAGGTTATCCCAGGCCCGGGCAGAAGCGGTGGTTGCAGAGCTGGTTAATGCCTATGGCATCAATCAGGAGCAGTTAACCCCGGTTGGAGTGGGTCCTGCGGCACCTGTGATGAGCAATTCAACCGAAGAAGGCCGGGCCAGGAATAGAAGGGTTGAAATCGTTGAGCTTTAGCAGGTTTCTTATTCAAGAGAAAATTTGACTATACAGAGAACACCCTAAAAAATAGCAGGCAAATTTTTCATGCTATGTCATGGCCCGGAGGGTCAAACAGATTCACCTTCACCTGGAAAGTATGCTGTAATTTATTCATAAATTTTTCTGCTATTGTTATGCTCCGGGGAGATGCTTGTTTACCTGAAAAAAATTTACGCCCCGGCTTTCTCAGTAATTCACGGAGTTAAGATAATATTCCACAGCCTGATCTATTGCCATTTCTTTGCCTGACTTATCATCGCTTAAATTTTCTTCATTTAGACGAAAAGCCAGATAAATACCGGTAAAGAAGTGAGGATTCCAGGTCCCGGGTTCATAATCTTCAGCATAGAGTCGGCAGACCCAGTCCCAGGCTTTTCTTTGAATATCCTGCCAGAGAGCTCTGATCAACCTGGTGGTATGATCAATATTGTCATAGTTAAAGCTCTGACGAAATTCCTCATAGCTTCCCGGCACTTCAACCTGGAGAGGCTCTTTTACTCTCTTAAGACGTTTACTGCTAATCCCTTTATCGGCCAGTCTTTTCTGATAATAAATCCTGTAGGGCAGAGGGAAATTTTTATCATGAAAATCAGCCTTCTCCCAGAGCCAGTAAGTTACCAGGGTTATCATATGATGAAGATTAACTATACCCTGTCCCGAAGCGGCTAATCGGAGTGAGTTTTCCGGCATATCAGTCTTCTGATAATCCTCCGGTGAAAAATCAGCCGGAATATCATATCTGTTCAGATAGGAAAGATAAGAGAGAATAGCGGTTTCTGTTGCCGGATTGTGAGAGTTAACCATCTCCTCCAGAACCGGGAAAAAACAGCTGAGGCTGTGTCCTAGATTTTCCGGCCCGTATACTCCTCCCAGACAAAGCAGGAGATCCTGCAGCTCCTCCGGCTTTTCCTGATAGGCCTGCAGGGCATAATAAAAAGCATTGTGGAGATTGTTTTCTGCAAGTTCCCCCAGTATGGCAGTTAGCGGGTTTTCTGCTTTTTCAGCCAGGGCAATCTCCCCTGCTTCGATATTGACCCAGCTGCGCCTCAAGGTCTCTTCGATGAGAAGTTCCAAGACAGTCAGTTCAGTCCGTCGGGAGAGTTTTTTTTCTCGAATGAGCCGTCTTAAATAAAGGGCCATCTTAACTTGATGAAAATTCCCGTAAGTCAGGTTGGCCTCAAAAAGCAGGCCGGGCAGCATCTCATCGATCAAGCTGACTGCACTCCAGTTTTCGTCTTTACCCAGCCTCTGCAATAACACTTCAGCAGCCTTTTTATCCCGTCTGAGCAGCAGGTTTTGCAGATGAGATGATTTCATTTAAATCACTTCCTCTTATTTTTAAATTTTAGCATAAATCTGATACTGGCTGATAGCAAAATTCAAAACACAACCTGGACTGGCAAAATTACTTTCTGATGCCGGAAAGATAAAACTTATTGTTATAGCGGAAATATAAACTTAGAACTATGAAAGTTTGTCTATTTTACATCTATTTTACACTCAGTCAATTATAGGATTGCTACTATATCAACATTTTCAAAAACAGTTCTAAAAGCTGCAAAATGATATTTTTTTGTGCACTTTTCAAATTGGAGAAATATATGAAGCTTCATATATCAAACTTTATCATCTAGAAATGGTGATTCATCAGTGTATTTTGCCCAAAAAGAAAGAACTAGACTTTAAGAACTCTGAAACTCCTTATTTTTTAAGAGAAGAGGATCATTTAACCTGATAGGATTGCTTAAAAGAACAGGATTATTAAAAAAAAGATTATTTAAGATGGCAATATTATTTAAAAAATCGGATTATTTAAGCTGACAGGAGCAAAGAGGCAGGAGCCCGGACTCCAGATATCTTCTGGAGCAAAATTTTTGAAACCTATGAGCTCTTTCCCGGACTCCTGCTGTTCTTTCTAAACTCTGCTGCTTTTTTGAATATTATTCATACTGGTTCCATACTGTTTCTCTCAACATTCTTCATGATTGATAAGCATTTCTGCAGGCAGCAGCATTATTTATCAAAGGGAGGGATAATACCTTCCTCCATCAATACCCTGGTCTGCTTTTGAGCCTGCTGGATAATTTTTCTGGAATTATTATAAATCTCCTCTTCAGATTTTTCTTCCCGGGCCAGACCCTCCTTAATGGCCTGCAGGGCTGTAGCTGTGGCCACCCGGTAGTAAACCTCACTTTCACTCATGGTCGGCAGAATCTTCTCGGGATCAAGGCCTCCTTCAGCGGCAA
>PWFW01000148.1 GCA_003554225.1 Halanaerobiaceae bacterium
AGAAGCACAGCTGCACCTGCCTTACTCAGATACCGGGCATTTATCAGCTGATGATCATCCGCAGCATGAGGATAGGGCAGCAGAATAGCCGGCAGACCTATAGCGGTAAGCTCTGCAATGGTGGAAGCCCCGGCTCTACCTATCATAAGATCTGCCCTGACCAGAACCTTCTCGATTTCAGCAAGATAATCGATTACCAGCACTTTCTTTCTGGCCTCAGGCGAAAGCCTTTCCTCCAGCAGCTTTTCCACCTGCTGATAATTAGCTTTCCCTGCCAGATGAATAACTTTAACCTCCCCGGCTGAATCACTGCTGATGACCTCTCCCTGCTCATTTTCTGTAAAATTACTTTTATCAATCTCCCCATCCTCTGCAGCATTTTCCAGCAGATCGGGGTAGATATCCAGCATTACATTATTAATAAATTTTGAACCCTGACTCCCTCCCATCACCAGCAGAAGGAAATCTCCGGCAGCAAAAAAACCCTCAGGAAAAATGGCAGGCTCTTTCCAGGGCTCTGCCCCGGCTAAAGACTCTGAAGCAGCTGCCAGAATTGACTGCCGCACCGGATTTCCGGTAACCCTGATTTTACTCCGGGAAGCGGAAGGAAAATATTCAGCACTATCGGAAAAGCTCACCGCCACCCTGTCAACCAGACGGGCCAGCCATCTGTTGGCTAAACCGGGATAGGAATTCTGCTCGTGTATCAAAGTGGGATAACCTTTGAGAGCGGCTGCCAGCAGCACCGGACCGGCAGTAAAACCCCCGGTACCTACGACCACCTCAGGATCATAATCTTTAATAATATGCCAGGCTCTCAGGAAAGCACTGAAGTTTGAGATAGCAGAACTAAAAAGTTCCAGAGAGAAATTCCGGGGCAGGGGCTTAACCGGCAGTCCCTGAAAATTAATTCCTTCTTTTGCAGCCAGAGCTTCCTCCTGGCTATCGCGGCCTCCCAGATACAGCACCTCTCCCTGGCGTCTCTGCCATTCCTTGATAATCGCCTGAGCTGGCGAGATATGTCCGCCTGTCCCTCCACCGGAAATAATCATCTTCATCTTTCAGAACTCTCCTCCTCAATAAATATACAATCCAGCCAGAAGTTCTAATCCGGCAGAGAGCAAATCCCAGCCCCACCCAAACCAGACATACAAAATATACCAGATAGATGGCACTAATAAGGTACAGGCACCTTACAAACCTATAATTTCAATATATATACAGCAGAAAAACCCAGCAGACAACCTGCAGAAACCAATTAAAAACTCAGCTCAGGCCAGGCAAAATCCTACTCCGCCTGCCGGGAAATATTAAGCAGAATACCGATAGAAGTCAGCGAAATTATCAGCGAACTCCCCCCATAACTGATAAAGGGCAGGGTAATTCCAGTCACCGGAATCAGCGAAGTCACAGCCCCGATATTGATTAAAGCCTGAATAATTATCATGGCTGTCACCCCGGCAGCCAGCAGCGAACCAAAAATATCAGGGGCAGTCAGAGTAATTACCGTACCCCGGTAAGCGATTACCGCAAAGAGGAACAAAACTAAAAGTGCCCCGATCAGACCAAACTCCTCCCCAATTATGGCAAAGATAAAATCCGTACCGGGTTCCGGCAGATAGAGAAACTTCTGCCGGCTGTTACCTGGCCCAACTCCGGTAAGCCCACCTGAGCCAAAGGCAAAAAGAGACTGAATGATATGATAACCGGTGCCCCGGGGATCGGTCCAGGGATCAAAGAAAGTCTGAACTCTCAGCAGGCGATAATGGGCGCTGTTTATGTAATAGAATAAGAAGGCCGCTCCCGGTAATGTCAGAAGAAAGAGATGACGGAGCAGCACCCCTCCCAGTATCAACAGGAAAATGGCCACCCCAAAAATGTTAAGGGCGGTACCGAGATCTGGCTGGCTCACTATCAGAAAAAAGAATCCCAGTACAACCAGCAAAGCCGGCATAAGACCCTCTTTAAAAGAAGTAATTTTCTCTCCTTTGCGCTTGATAAATCCGGCCAGATAAATAACAACAGCCAGTTTGGCAAATTCTGAGGGTTGAAAGTTGAAAAAATAAAAGGTCAGCCAGCGCCGGGAACCCCCAACCTTTCTGCCGACATCAGGCAGCAAAACTAAAACCAGCAGAACAATTGCCAGCACCAGTATTTTCTTGGAATGCCTGAAGAAAAGATGGTAATCAATCCGGGAAAAAAGCAGCAGAGAAACAAGTCCTATTCCGGCATAGACCAGCTGCCGGCGAAAGAAAAAGAGAGGATCGCCGTAAACACTGTAGGCCCGGATTGAACTGGCACTCATAATCATCATCAGCCCAAAACCCAGCAGAATCAGACAGGCGGTCAGCAGGATAAAATCGGGATTATTCTGCTGCTTTTCTGAGTCCATAAGACATCACCACCCTTTCCCTCAAACGTAATTATTAACCAGCTGCTGTTTCTCACTCCTATAAATTATCTCACCAGCAGTTCACAAGCCAGCAGATACAAAATCAGCAGATTAATTCCAGCATTTCTCATGAAAATTTACTCTGTCCCTGATCCTAGCAGCAATAATTTTATTCCTAAAACTTCTCCCAAACTTTTTAAACTGATTAAAGCTGAAAACCATCAGTTTTTAGGATTTTTAAAATCTTAACTATTTTCTTCTTCTGCTATACTTCTGGTTACCCCCGCTTACTCCTGCTTCTATCCTGCTATATTTCTATTTCCCCTTTGTCTTGCTCCTGCTATGTTTCAACTTTCTTTCTGTTTTACTTATGCTTTACTCCTGCAATATTATAGCATTATTTCTGCTTTAACCCTGTTAGGCCCTTCAGGGAAAAACAGGATCTACCTTTACCTCTAACCTCCTGCCAGATAATTCTCGCAGGCCTCCTGAAAAAGCCGTCCCCGCTCCCGGTAACTGGAGAACATATCCCAGCTGGGAGCTCCTGGTGAAAGCAGCAGTACTCCCTTAAGCTCCTTATTCTCAAGAAATTTTAGACCCTGCAGCGCTGCCTCCTCAATACTTTCAACCTTACAATAACTATTATATTCCAGAGAGTTAAACTCCGCTGCCAGCTGGCTGGCAGTCTCTCCCAGCAGGACTGCACCATCAGCCCTGCGAGCAATCTCCCGGGCAAAGGCCCTGTTATCCTGACCCCGATCCTGGCCCCCGGCAATAATAATTACCTCTCCTCTGAACTCAGCACAGCTCTTCAGTGCCTCAACCGCAGCAGGAGGGTTGGTAGCCTTGGAATCATCAATCAGCATAAGTTCTGCCTCCCGGTAGAAGATCTCCAATCGGTGAGGATCGGCCTCAAAGTCCCGAACTACCTCCCTGATCACTTCAGCTGACACCCCGAGTTCACGAGCAGCCAGAACCGCCAGGGCAACATTTACTTTATTGTGACTGCCCTTAAGCTTTATCTCCTCATTTTTAATAATAAGTACTTTGTCCGGTTCTTCTCTCAAGACGGAGAGAGTCTCGCTATCATTCCCTCCTTCACCTCTGCCTTCTCCCTTTCTTTTCCCTTTACCCTCAACCTTATCTTCATCTTTGCCCTCACCTGTATCTTTATCTTTGCCCTCAACCTTATCTTCATCTTTGCTATCAAACTTATCTTCTTTTTCTTTATCTTTATCTTTATCCTCATCTTTGTCTGCAACTTCATTTTCACCTTTACCTGTACTTTTACCTTCACCTATATCTTCAAATTTGCCCTCAACCTTATCTTTTTTATCTTCACCTTTATTATGCTCTTTACCCCAAGGAATTTCAGCTAAATCCCGAGCAAATATCCGGTCTTTCTTATCAAGAGCAGACCTCTTCCAGCATATTCTGACACTACCATCAATAACAGCGTCAGCTCCGGACTCTGGATAGCTGCTGACTCCCAGAACCCGGGCAGCAGATGTCCTGGCAAGCTTCTTCACTTCAGGATCATCTAAATTAACCAGAGCCAGATCCTCCCGGGTCTGATTGAGAAAAATTCTGGCCTTGGCTTCCCGATAATCCTCCAGGGTACCGTGCCAGTCCAGATGATCGGCAGCAAAGTTGATAAATATTGCAATCTCAGGGCGAAAGTTCTGGCAGGCTGCCAGCTGAAAGGAGCTCACCTCCAGCACCAGCCAGTCTCCAGCAGATACTTCGCCCACTGCTGAAATGGCAGGCCGACCGATATTGCCGGCCAGTACCCCCTTCTCCTTCAGTCCGGCATCCAGCAGCCTGGCTGTCAGTCTGGTGGTTGTCGTCTTGCCGTTGGTGCCTGTAACTGCAGCAATCCAGGCCGGAGAGAAGTGATAGGCCAGCTCCAGTTCACTGATCAGCGGAATTCTCTCCCGCTGAGCCAGCTTAATCAACTCATTTTCTGGAGGAATACCGGGGCTTGGAATAACAAGTTGAGCCTCCAGAAGTTCTTCTGGCCCTTTGGCCCAATGGTAAAACCGGGAATACTGCTGTAGTTCGGCAAACTCCTCCTTCAAAGAATCAGCGCTCTTCCGGTCAAAGAGAATCATCTCAATTTGCTTTTTGCCAAAAAACTCCACCAGAGCCCGGCCGGTTCGACCTCCAGCTCCCAGGATCGCCACCCTTTCAACCAGCTTTTTCTTATCAGCTCTCTCACCTTTATCTATTTTATC
>PWFW01000256.1 GCA_003554225.1 Halanaerobiaceae bacterium
AAACAGCTATCAGCAGCAGGGACTTTTCTCCGGTGATGCCCTTATCTCTGCTGCCGGGAGTAACAGCTTAAAAGGTTTTCCCGATGAGGGGAAAGCCTGGGAGGAGACTGCGGTTCTTCAGGCTGTCTTTGCCGACTGCGTTCCGGTTTATTTCTGTGAGCCCCGGAAGAAAATTCTGGCTCTGGCCCATGCTGGCTGGCGGGGCACAGGTCAGAGAATCTCTTCTGCCGTTTTGCAGGAACTCAAGCTGAGATATCAGGTTGAAGCCGAAGACTGTCAGGTGGTGATCGGTCCGGCTATTGGAGGAGAAAGTTACCAGGTTGGCAGCGAGGTATATAACTTTTTTTCCGATTACTGGGAGAACCTGGAAGAGTTTTTTAAGAACAGCTTCCGGAACTGCGGAGAAGAAAAGGTCATGGAAACGGGAAAATTCTATCTGGATTTAAAAGAAGCCAATCGTCAGGATCTCCTGCAGGCCGGAGTCAGAGAGGAGAATATCTATCTCTCCCCCCGGGATACCTTTAAAGATAAAAGCCTGTTCTATTCCTACAGGAGGGAGGGCGATCAGGCTAAGCGCATGAAAGCTCTGCTTTTCTGGAAGGAGAGCAAATCAGGAAAAAGAGGCTTGAGATAATGGTTTTACCGGGTGATATATAATGGCTGATAATGCTGCTAACCCTTCCAGTTCAGGGCAACCTGACAGGTCGGGTAAAAATAAGAGTCGTTTTTTCTGGAAGGTTCTGCTGATGCTGCTGGTTTTTGGGGTGATTCTTTTCCTGGTGCTGAACCAGATAGCCGGTAACCGCCCCCGGCTGGAGGTTGTCAGGTTTGGGGAAGTGGTCGATCAGCTGGAATCTAAGGCTCTGCTGATCCGGGATGAGAGGGTATTTACCAGCCCTGCCCCGGGCAGAGTAGAACTTATTCAGCCGGAGGGAGAAAGAGTCAGCTATGGAGAAGAGGTTGCCCGGCTGGAGGCAGCTGAGGACAGGATTACAGTCTATACCGAGTTTTCAGGAGTCATCAGCTTTGCCCGTGATGGGTATGAGGAGATAATGCAGCCGGATAATATTGCAAATCTAAGTTTTGAGGATTATCAGAATATTAATCCTGAATATTCTCCTGTGGTTGATGGCCGCAGCCTGGAAGAGGACTCCTTTCTTTTTCGGATAGTTGATAATGACCATATTTTTATGGCCTTTCCCCTGCCGGAGGTTGAGGCTGAAAGATTTTCTCCAGGAGAACAGGTTTTTATCAGACGGGATCAGACTGAAAATCTAATGCCGGCCCGGGTTACTGCCATCAACAGCAGAGCTGATAATCTAGCTGAAGGCGGAGAAAAGAGGGATAAGTCTTTGCTGGTAATTCGGGTAGATAGATTTAAACAGCAGTGGTTGAATCAGAGGCTGGTGGAAAAAAATCTGATCAAGAATATCTATCGGGGACTGGTAATACCCCGGGAGGCAGTTTTTTTGACACCGGAAGGACGGGGTGTCCTGCTTCAGGACCGCCAGGGGGACTACAGGTTTACCAGGATTGAGGTAAGAGGTGGAAATGCTGAAGAGCTGGTGGTAGAGGGGCTGGAGATCGGACAGCAGATTATTGCCAATCCAGAAGCAGTTGATTATGGCAGGGAGGGTTGATAAGTTGGCGATAGATCGGGATGAAAATGCAGGAAAATTAGCTCTGGAACGGAAGAGGAAAGAGGATATAAAACAGAGGTTTCAGCAGACCGCAGAGAAAATATTTGCAGCAGCTAAAAGGGCAAAGCGGGATCCCGGAGATCTTAAACTTGTGGCTGTTGGGAAGACTCATCCCCTGGAGGAGATTATTTTTTTAAAAGAGCTTAAGGCTGAAGGGGATTTCAGGGTTGCCGCAGAGGGAGAGAGCAGAGTTCAGGAACTCCTCGATAAGGAGGAGGAGCGACCTGGAGAGTTGAACTGGCATTTTGTCGGGCATCTGCAGCGCAACAAGGTTAAATATCTGGCCCGGCTGGATAATGTTACCCTGATTCATTCTCTTGACAGTATCAGGCTGGCCCGGGAGATTAACAAACGGGCCGGGAAAAATGATCGCCGGATGAAGGTTTTAGTCCAGATTAATATTGCTGAGGATGAAGATAAATTTGGTTTTATGAAGTCAGAACTGGAGCCCTTTCTGGAGAAGGCTAAAAAATTTGAAAATCTGGAGATTTTAGGTTTGATGACAATTCTGCCTCATTTTTCTGATCCGGAAAGATGCCGCCCCTATTTTCAGGAAATGAAAAATTTGCAGATTAAGCTGCAAAATCAGGGTTATCATCTCCCGGAGCTCTCAATGGGAATGACCAATGATTATACCATAGCGATTGAAGAGGGTGCCACAATATTAAGGGTAGGTCGGGCCCTTTTCGGCCCCAGAGATTATTAAAAAGGCAGGTGAAATTAAAATGAGCGAAGGTTACTGGAGAAAGATGCTTGATTTTTTCGGATTTGCCGAGGATGAGGAGGAATTTAACGAACCGGGCGGGAATATTAACCGGAATGAAACTGAAGAAAAAACCTCCAAAAAGAAGAATAAGGTGATAAAATTGAGCAGAACAAAGGATGTAAAGCTGGTGGTACATAGCCCCTCTTCCTTTGATGGAGTTAAGGAAATTGTTGATGACCTCAAGAATTCCCGGGCTGTTATTTTAAATCTGGAAAATAAAGAAAAAAGTCTGGCCAGGAGATTTATTGATTTTTTAAGCGGCTCTGTCTACGCCTTAAGCGGCAATACCCAGAAACTGGGAACCGGGGTCTTCATTTTTACTCCTGAGGGAATGGATGTGGATGCCAGAGCAATTGAAGATGCCATCAAGAATGAATTTATGGAGTAATGCATTTATCAGATGATAAAAATCTGCTTTACTGATAGTAATAGCTGCAGAAAAAGAGAACCGGATAACTGCTGGCATAACAGGACTGGATAACTGCTGGAATAACCGGTGATGGAGGTAAAATCTTTGCTGATATATCGCGCTGTCGACGTTTTCTTTCAAATAATGTATCTGCTTTTAATCATCCGGATTATCTTATCCTGGGTTGGCCGAGGAATCCCCTATAATTCAGCCTTTCGAGGGTTTATTCAGTTTGTTTACGGGGTTACCGAGCCGATTTTAGGGCCAATCCGACAGGTGCTGCCCAGTTCAGGAATGGGAATTGACTTTTCCCCGCTCATTGCTTTTTTCCTGCTGAGAATTCTGCAGAGCCTGGTCTTAAATCTGATCAGTTCTATTTTTGTAATTTAGCACAGGTTAATTAAATTTAACCAGGAAAGACTGGTAAATCTTCAGGCCGGAGGAATCTAAATGGCGGCAGATAATAATATGCTTTCCTTTTTAACCAGGGAAGAGGATCGGGAGTTTGGCAGTCGGCTGCTGGATCTTGCCGAAATAGTCAGGACCAGAGATTCTTCCCGGGCTACAGAATTTATTGATCCTCATCAGAAAAAAATAGCGGCTGATATTCTCAAGCAGCTGGCCGGGATTAATTACCTTATTTCTGGAGGTTATGAGCAGGCTGAACGGCAGAGAATTTTAATTTTTCCTGATTATCTTTTCCCCGATCATCAGGAGGTTCCTCTCAGCTGTCTTAAAATCAGCGGCAATTTTGAGTTTATCAGTGTCAGCCACCGGGATTTTCTTGGGGCACTGCTGGGGCTGGGAATTAAAAGGGATTATATCGGTGATATTCTGGTTCATGAAAACTATGCCCAGGCTGTTCTCGTTCCTGAGATTTTACCGGAGGTTAAACTTAACCTTACCAGGGTTAATGAGGTGCCGGTAGAGCTCAAAGAAATTTCCTGTGAGGATCTTATCTTTCGACCTCGAAGTGTTAAAGAAATACTGGCGACAGTTGCCTCTCTCAGGCTGGATGCCGTTATCAGTGCCGGATTTGGAGATTCGAGAACTAAGAGCAGCTCCCTGATTTCCGGCGGGCAGGTTAAGCTGAACTGGAAGCCGGTAAGTGATCCGGCTGCCGAAGTAGAGATCGGTGATGTGATTTCAATAAGAGGCCGGGGAAGGCTGATTGTGGCTGAAGATCGGGGCATCTCCAACAGCGGCAGAATCAAACTAACTATAGAAAGGGTTACCTGAAAAAACTGGCCGGGATATTTTTTAGTGGTGAGCCGGGTGATTATTATAGTTTTAAAGATTAATACAATTTATTTTAGCAGGAGGGATTTATATGAAGTTTTCACCCCTGGATATTTATAACAAAGAGTTTAATAAATCGACCTTTGGATATAATTCAACCCAGGTCGATGAATTTCTCGATGAAGGGGGGCTGGCCTATGAAAGGCTGCTGAAGGATTACAGTTCCTTAGAGGAAGAGAAGAAGAGACTGGAAGAAAAGCTTGAAAACTATGAGAGCATTCAGGATCAGCTGGAAGAAACCTTAAACCGGGTTCAGCGAACGGTGGAGGAGCAGACAGCCAGAGCCCGGCAGGAGGCTGATAGAATAAGAAGACAGGCCGAAAAAGAGGCTGATAATATTATGAGGCAGGCCCGGAATGAGGCGGACAGCATTAAACGGGAAGCCCGTCAGGAGATTCAGGGAGAAAAATCCAAAATTGAAAATCTGCGGGAACAGAAGGAACTTTTCAA
>PWFW01000205.1 GCA_003554225.1 Halanaerobiaceae bacterium
TAATCTCAGGGTTAAAAAAATATCGCGGTAATAATATAATCGCCATTGTATATTATGAATATTTCATTTTTTGACTCACTTAATAATTTCTAGATAAACCAGAAATCTCCTTCAAAAAAAATAATTATATTGAGAAAGTTTTAGCTAATTTTAAAATATTTTTTAAAAAAGTCTAAAAAAGGATCAAATCAGGTTTCATCTCTAATATCCGGGATTGAACCTCTGCGGCTGGCTACCAGCAGAAATAAACCTGCAATAATCAAAACCAACCCCAGTATATAGCTGCTGATGACTAAAAGACCCAGACCCAGTAATAATCCCAAAATGCCAATAATCTGATAAATCATCATATTATCCTCCGTCATTTTTACAGTTATTATGCTGCCTGATTAACTCCAGCAAATCATCGGTAAATTTCATCAACTCTGGCCTTCAGCCAGTCCGGATCATATTTAGCTGCAATCTCTCTGCCCTTCTTATTGCTGTAAACTTGATGACTCTTAAGATCTACCAGAATTAGCCTCAAATCACACCAGCCCTTAAGACCCAGCCAGTAGGATTTAGAAAATTTAAATTTCTTCACTTTAGCAGCCTGCTCTCTGGAAACACCCTCTTCAACAGCCATAACATAGGTTAGAAAAGTCTGATGATGCTGGCTGTTAATCTCAATCAACTCTGCAGCACATTTCTGGAAAAACTCCCTGGATAAATTGCTGTCGTTAAATTCAGTCTGCATATCAACCAGGCAGTGCTCATAATCATTATAAGAATATATTTTCAATGACTGATGGGCAATATATTTTTCATTTTTAACTTCACAGAAAGCGTAAAGATCAAAATGCCGGTCAAGGATTTCTTTATCCTTTTCCATATTAAAATGCGCCAGATACAGCTCCCGGAGAAGTTTTAAATACTCCTCGGATTTCATAGAATTCAACCCCGATATAATTTTGGTCAATTTTTATTAATTTTGGATCAAAATAACAATTCTGGACTGCCAGGTCAATTATATTATATAAAAATTTGCCAGCCACTGCAAACAGACCTGTCTACTGCATTATTTCCGGAGGAACTGTTTTCTGAATAATTGAGTAAATTCCGGCTGTGGCTTGATTTCCCCGGTTAATCTGTCCTATAATACTAGAGGAAAATGCCTTTTATTAATGGCGATTTTCAGGCTGAACAAAACTGCAGGAGGTTAAAACATGCAGCAGAAGGATAGGCTCTATCAGACCCTTGATCAAATAGACAGTCAGGGTTATAAGTCCTATAAAAAACTACAGAAAAACTGGTATGATTTTAAAGATTTTAAGCTGGGGATTCCCTATGTCCAGGGTGATCCCTATGCCCGACCATCCAGTATTTTCATCAGATTATCAGCCGATAAAGCAGGTTTTAAGAACTGGTATTATAAAAATAATACCCGAATTAAGGCTGTTGAAGATTATCTATCCAGAAAAATTTCCAGTAATATCAGCAAATTTTTGGAAGGCCATCGAGGCTCCGGGAAAAGCGGCTTAATTACTATAGCCAGTCCCGGTCAGGAGGTTATCAAAAGAACCTCGCTAGAATTTACTCCTCATCAGATTGAAGCCCGCATAAAGGTTGGTCTGCCGGCCCGGGGGAGAACAGTTATGGGATATCAGGCTCAGGATATGTTCTTTCAGGAAATCCCCAAAATAGTGAAAAACTCTCTTTATTTTAAAAACATTGAAGAAGAGCATCTGAGAAATCATGTTGAAACGGTGGAAGAACAGACTATTTTAAGAAAAAAGCTGAGAGATAAAAATCTGGTCTCTTTTATTGCCAATGGCTCTATCCTTCCCCGGAAAAGCGGGATTTCTGACAGGCCGATGAATACCAGGGAGGCTGTCCCCTTCTCCTCACCCTGCGAAGAAGAGGTTGAATTTGAACTTCCCTATTCCGGGAAAATCAGCGGCCTGGGAATTAGAAAAGGAATCACCCTGATTGTAGGAGGAGGTTATCACGGAAAATCAACCCTGCTGGAGGCTGTCGCCCGGGGAGTGTATGACCATATACCGGGAGATGGGAGAGAATATGTAGTAACCAGGAAGGATGCCGTCAAAATTAGAGCCGAAGATGGACGAAGAATTGAAAAGGTAAATATCTCTCCTTTTATTAACAACCTGCCCGGAGCAGAAAAAACCAGAGAGTTTTCTTCGGAAAATGCCAGCGGCAGCACCTCTCAGGCAGCCAATATCATTGAAGCTCTGGAATTAGGAACCGGACTGCTGCTAATCGATGAGGACACTTCTGCTACCAATCTTATGATCCGGGATGCCCGAATGCAGCAGCTTGTCAGCAAGGATAAGGAGCCAATAACCCCCTTTATCGACCAGGTAGAAAAACTCTATAAAAATAAGGAAATATCAACCCTGCTGGTCGTTGGAGGCGCAGGAGATTATTTTGACGTAGCTGACCGGGTTATCATGATGGATGAATACCGGCCCCGCTCTGCCACCAATCAGGCTCAAGAAATCGCCCGCAATCTTCCCAGTCAGCGCCAGCAGGAGGAAGGGAGGCAATTTTCTAGCCTTTCCGGAAGAATTCCTGATCCTGATAGTTTTAATCCTCGTAAAGGCCGAAAAATAAAGGTTCGCCCCAGGGGCAGAGAAACTATTCAGTTTGGCCGGGAAAATATCGATTTAAGCTCTCTGGAGCAGCTGCTCGATCAGGGCCAGACTAAAGCTATCGGAGACATCCTGGTCTATGCTTTAAAAAATGATATTATAGATGGCAAAAGATCCCTATCTGAGATACTCACTGAAATATATAACAGACTGGAAAATGAAGGACTGAAAACCATCTCTCCCTTCCAGCCTGATGGCGATTATGTTCTGCCCCGTCCTCAGGAAACAGGAGCAGCCATAAACAGATTGAGAAGCCTAAAAATCAAATAACTTTCTGGCATTCTCTCCCATAATGAGATCCATATCAGCCTGAGAAAGATCTGCTTCCCTCATCTCCTCTAAATATATTCCGGGAGAGATCAAAGGGAAGTCGCTGCCGAGAAGCACTTTATTCAGCAAACCAACTGATTTTGCCGTCTGATAAATGTTTTTATCGTATAAAAAGGGGCTGGCTGCCGTGTCATAATAAACATTTTTTAGATCCGCCCGCATCTCCGGCATCAGTTCATAAAAAAACAGTCCCCCACCCCAGTGAGAGAGGATAAAAAGATTTTCAGGAAAATTTTCTGCCAGCCTGGCTCCGCATTCGATGGAATCACAGGTCTTGCCGGGATACTCATGCCCCCCCGGTTCATTTAAATGCACCATAATCGGCACAGCAAACTCCCGGGAGATTTCAGCAATTTCCTCAAGTTGAGAGCGGCTTTTCAGATCAAATCCCTGACCTTCAGGAAATAATTCCCCCACTCCTTTGAGGCCGCCCTTAAGACAGCGGCTGACCTCTGCTGCCGCCCCCTCTGCCAGGGGATTTACCACTGCCAGACCGATCAGTCTATCGGGATATCTTTCAACCGAGGCAAGGGTATAATCATTAACAAACCGGCAGTTATCCTGGTTTTGAAAAGCAAAACCAAAGACCACCGCTCTGTCAATCCCCTCTTTATCAAGCTCAGCCACCACCTCATCGGCGGTAGCAAATTTATTTTTAGGGTTGCTGGAGAGCAGGTCAAAATAGGGCTCCTCACTCCGGTATTCAGCTTCCCGGGAAATTATCTCCCGGGGGGTAATATGAATATGAACATCGATTATTTCTCTCTCACTTCCCGAAATATCTCTTTCATCTGCAAGCATCAATTTTGACTTCCTCCTGTAATATTATTGGTCTTGCTGCTCCTCCTGCCAGACAGACTGCTCCAGAGTTGCAGTATGAGCTCTGAAGGTGTTATCAACAACCGAACGAATTTCTGCTGTTAAATACTGGGAATAAATCCTCGGCATCACATAGGCTATCATTCCTTCCCCCTGCGGCAGCACCCTGAGAGCATCCCTGTCAATCAACTGTTCTTCGCTGATTAAAAATTCATAATCTCTAACCTCACTATAGATTTGCCCCTCGTCAATATCAACAACCTCACTGACATAAAGATTAACTCTCAAATTAGCTGTATCAACATCAAATCCCCGCTCAGCTCTAATTGCTATCAGAGTAAAATATTCGGAGAACTCAATTAGCTCATCAAAATTAAGCTCTGAGCCGCTGTACTGCTCCAGCCTCTCTATCTGATTATCGGTATACCTGTTCTCTCGCAGCTGCTGATCAAGCCGGTCAGTAAGATAAAGACTGTATTCCTGCCGCTCTTCTTCCGGAATAATTTCGGTCAGGGTGGCTTCATTGAGAACAAAAATATCACCGGAAAGCTGAGCTCTTTCATCCTCCCAGTCAGGAATCTTCTCTGCTTCCTGTCCCTCTAAAACCGGAATCCAGAGTATCATGAATACCAAAAGCACTACAAGAAGATTTAACAGCAAACGAGATCCAGAAATAGATTTCCAGTTTTTTACCATTGTGTAAAACTCCTTTTTTTGTGAATTAGTATCGGTCGTCACAATAAAATCAGCCTGCTTAAATATAATGACTGGCGCAGATTTAAATATACTAAATCTCACCAATAAAATTATTGCTGCAGATA
>PWFW01000060.1 GCA_003554225.1 Halanaerobiaceae bacterium
TCCCTGGCTGAACCAGCTTGAAACCTGGCTGTTCCCTGGCTGAACCAGCTTGAAGCCTGGCTGACCTTGGCTTATCCTTGGATTAACCAGACTGAAAACAGACTGAATCTCAGCTGAACCCTGATTTAAGTCCACTTATTATTTCCCGGCCCAGGTTCTATAATTTGTTTATAATTTATAAAAAATATTAAAAAGTTATTTGTATGATTTATTTCTCTCTTTTATTTGTATGTTGTATTTATGATTTGTTTTCCTCATTTGTTAGTATGATTTATTTGTATGCTTTATTTAAAAAGATTTATTAGAAATAAAATTCTCACCGGTATTAGCAAGGTTAAAATTCCCTTTCCAGATAATGTTCACCGGCCAGAATATCCTGCAATTCCAGCAGGGAGAAAACAGCATAATCGGGTTTAACCGGTTCCTGCCGATCTCCAATCTGATACCTCCTTTTCTCCTCCTTGAGCATTTTCCTGATAAAGCTCCGGCCCCTTTCAGTCCCGGGCCTCTCTTCAGGAGACAATTTGCGAAAATTTTCCGGCAGCTCCCGGTTTACATAAACAGTTCTGGCCCCCAGATTGCCGGCTCCGGCTACATCCATAAGCAGAGAATCGCCAATATGATACCAGCCTTCCTTTCTCTCTTCAGGAACAGGAAAGCTGGCCGGCTCCGGTTTGGCCGCCCTGGCAATATCTGAAGTTATGATTTCAGAAAAATAATCGGCAAGTTTTAGAGCCTGTAAAACCGGATACTGATAACGATAAAATCCGTTGGTAATCACCATCAGGGGAATATCAAATCTCTCCAGCCAGTCCAGAATTTTTTTGCCATCAGGATAACGATGGATGTAGGGCTCCCGGCAGTATTTTTCAACCAGTTCCACCACATCGATTGTCCTGTTCAGCTCAAGCCTGTCCAGCACCCGGGAAATAATCCTGTCCCAGTCATAGGCCCGATAGGCTTCCTGCTGCCAGCAGCGGCGGAATTCCTCCCGAATCAGCTCCCCGATCTCATCCTCCGAAAGTTCTCTGCCCTTACAGCTAAGATGCCAGCGGGATATCTTATCCCTGATTTCAGGAAACACCCCTTTGGCAAAGGGATTTTCCATTAATACTCCATCCAGATCAAAACTTAATAGCATATTTTCCCCCTTAAATCACTTCAATCGATTACTTTCCCATCGATTACTTTTCTGAGATTACCCTCACTGCCCGCCAGTAGCTGCCGGGCCTTATCCCGGCTGCACTGTTTTTCAAACATAACCACTGCCTGCTTCAGGTTGAAATCCGCCTTCGTCAGATACTGCCAGGCCTCCTGACTGCTGATATCCGAAATTTCCTGAAAGATTTTCAGCGAGCGCTCCTTAAGTTTGCTGTTGCTGGCCTTGAGATCCACCATCAGGTTGGAATAGACCTTGCCCAGTTTAACCATCACCGTGGTTGAGATTATGTTGAGAACCATCTTTTGAGCGGTACCGGCTTTCAATCTGGTGGAACCTGTTAAAACCTCGGGCCCAACGATCACTTCCAGCCTGTGATCTGCTGCTTCTGCCAGCCGGGAGTTGCGGGTGCAGACCAGAGCAGCAGTAAGTGCCCCCGCTTCAGCAGCTCTTTCCAGAGCACCAATCACATAAGGCGTTTCTCCACTGGCAGCAATCCCGATCACAGAGTCAATCGGCTGAAGATTTTCCCGGTCCAGCCTGTCAGCCCCGCTAACTTTTTCATCTTCCAGTCCTTCCCGGGCCTGGAAAAAGGCCTTTTCCCCACCGGCCAGAATACCCACAACCTGATCGGGTTCAATGCTGAAAGTAGGACCGCATTCCACTGCATCTATTACACCTAACCGGCCGCTGGTTCCAGCGCCTACATAAAAAAGCCGCCCTCCCTGTCTCATGCTGACAGCAATCCTGTCGATTAATTCTGTCAGCTCCTCCCGGACCTCGGCTACAGCCTCGGCCACTTTGCGATCCTCCTGGTTCATCAGTTTTACTATTTCCCCGGTGCTGAGACAGTCCAGCTCCAGGCTTGCCGGATTGCGGCTTTCAGTTATTTTTTCTTCCCTCTCCAGCTGGTTGCTCAGATTGGTTTCAACCCGATAATCATCTTCATTTCGGCTCATAACAATACCTCCAGCTTCATCTTCAGCTTTTTAAAAATATTTCTTTTATAAAAATATTTTAGGTAAATATCATATCCAGTAAAATATCTTTACTAATTAGTTTCTCGGTAATTCTAAAATTTCCTTCTTGAAATTTAAAAAAATATAAAATAATTTTAGTAAATGCTTATTTCATCCTTCGACATCCTATTATCCCTGTATTTTCTGGTCTTTCTCCTTTATATGCAGAAAAAGTATTTTCTAGTTTTTCTCCCTTATGTGCAGAAAAAGTGTGTGTAATGTGTCTGAAAATTTCATTTTTCAAAGGAATGCCGGGAAATTTATTTAGACCAAATTCTTCAAAATTAAATATTAACCAGAGCCTGATTTAAAATTAAATATTAATCAAAGAGGCCGGGTAAAGCAAAGCCAAAGAAAAACCCCCGACTGATAATCGGGGGTTGAAAGCAGTTAAGTGAAATTCAACTGCCGGAAAATAAATCCGCAAAAAATTTTTAAGTTGTTCACCATCATAATTTGTTATCTGCCCTTCTCATTCTCCCTCCTGCTCCCCTACTTTTAAAGCAGCAACACCATCCTGATTTGTTTTTAAGTTCTTTTTATCTCCTCCAGCCTTCCTGCCAGCAAAAGCACCCTGATTTGTCATCAGCCCTTACCCGCCCTGTCCAGCATCACTTTCTCTAAAACATTCTCACCTTTTGATATCAGCCCTTACCTATCCCCTCCAGCATTCCAGCCAGTACCAGCAGCCCGGATAGTCTCTTCCTGAATCATCCAGGGCATAAAGCAGTTCATATAAGTAGCTGTTATTGCTATGCCCCAGATTCTCAGAAAATATAATCGGTTGATCCTGAAAGGAACTGGCCAGATAGCGGTAAACCTTTGATTGACAACCAAAAGAACCACAAAGCGTACCATCCACACAAAGCACACCATCAACACAAAACTTACCATCCAGCAGAAACACATCTCGATGCTTGCTTTTCCTCTGCATGTTTTTCACCCCGCAACAGTTTCTCTAACAACATCTTTCAGCTTTTCAACCAGCTCCGGCTGAAAGAAACTGCCAGAAAACTTCTCTATTTTTTCCAGAACCTTCTCTACTTCTCCAGAACTGCTGCAAAGACTTTCTCCAGCCATTTCAACAAAAACATCAACAACAGCTAAGATCTCTGCTGCCCGGGAAACATCTTCTTCTCTGATTTTAACAGGGAACTCATTTCCCTGCCAGCTGGTATGATGGAGTAGAATATAATCAGCCAGCGAAGAATATTTTTCCGATAGCAGCGCAATCCGGTAACCAGCTTCAGCATATTTTCGGACTTTTTCCCATTCCTGCCCCTTTAATCCCTCCTCTTTTCTCCATCCCTCTGCCAAAACCGCAGTTTTAGGATAGGAAGTTTTCCCCAGCTCATGTAAAACTGCCAGCTGGATTATATGATCAAGCTGACCGCTGGTAAGCCCCAGGCTTTCCCCCAGTTTATATGCCAGCCCGGCAGGCTGCAAAAAGCTTTCCCGCATCTTTTTGACCTGCTGCCCATTCTGAAAATAAAGGCGATCAATTATTTTGATAAGCTGCCTCCGATTTCTCCGGCGCTCGATCAATTTGTCCTGATACATATTGCTGTCTGCCTGCTGAAAAACCTGATCAAAGTCCTGACTGCCTTCTTCTTTGACTGCAACCCCGATTCCCAGTGAGAGATATAGCCTCTCGGTTGAACTTCGGTTGCACTCCTCCCGGATCCTGGTTTTAATACCGACTGCAGTCTCCCGGTCCGTCTGCGGCAGGATAATGACAAATTCATCTCCCCCCCAGCGGGCCAGAATATCCTCCTGCCTGACCACCTTGCTGAGTGCCTCCGCAACTTTCTTCAAAAGTCGATCTCCGGTTTTGTGACCGTAGAGATCATTGATAAGCTTTAAGCCATTAACATCAGCCAGTATGATACTTAAGGGCAGCTGTCTCACCGTATCAAGCCGTCCTATCTCCTCCTGAAAAAATCTCCGGTTATATAGTCCGGTAAGGGGATCGCGATAAAAGATTTCCTGCCCCATTGCAGGCAGCCTTTTCTCAATCTGATCTTTTTTAAAGAAAACCAGAGATCCACCCTGAAAAGCCCTGGTAGAAAAAACCAGTGAATCCTGCTCTTCACCTGAAAAACCATTGAGAGAAAGCAGCCTTTCCAGTTCTCCACCTCCAGCCGACTGATCTTCTTCTTCCAGATCAGCAGTGCTGCTATCTGCTGATCTTTCTATTATTCTTTTGATCAGATTGAAAAAATTTAACCCGACCCCTCCCTTTTCAATAAAGAGAGAATCCCTCAGCAGTCTCCTCCAGTACTGATTCCCCTGCAAAATCTCTCCCCGCTCGTTCAACAGCACCACCCCGTAATCCAGAATTTCCAGGGCATTTTCCAGGGCTCTGGCATAATCTTCTCTTCCAAAACCTCCTCCTCCATTCTGCCCCCTCA
>PWFW01000272.1 GCA_003554225.1 Halanaerobiaceae bacterium
GCTCTAACTGCTCTAGAATATATGGAGTTAGAACTTCAGGATCTGACCGGATTTGATATCGGACAGCCCTAAATAATGGCAAAATGAGCAGCATACTTCAGGGGAGGGTTTACAGCTCTCCCCTGATTTATACCTCAATAATTTTATAATTTTTAATTTTTTTCTTTTATTTGCAGTAAATTATACTGCTGAAAGATTTCAGGTGAATGAGGGGGTTAGTTAATGGACCTGCAGAAGAGAGAACGAAGACTGGCATACAAACTGATGGCTCCAGCCATGATTGTTCTTTTAGTTGTGGCTCTTTATCCCCTGGGCCATGTTTTTTACACCAGTTTTACCGACAGAGTATTTGCCGGTGCCAGGGATGCAGAATTTATTGGACTGGAAAACTATCACCGGCTGCTGGCGATGACAATTGAGGAGCTGCCTCCGGTAATTGATGAGGAGACCGGAGAACAGCAGATTGATGAGGAGACCGGAAGACCGGTCTACGAAAGGCCGATCCGGGTTTTGCCCCGGCAGCCCCATGCCTACCGGGAATTAACTACCTTCAGCCTCTTCGGCACCAGATATGTGCTGGGAGCTAGAACGCCCAATTTTATTCGGGCGATTGGCAATACCCTTTATTTTACTATCGTTTCGGTGTTTCTGGAGACGGTGCTGGGTTTACTTATTGCTCTGGTAGTTAACAGTGAATTTAAGGGACGGGGCTTGATGAGAGCCACCATGCTGGTTCCCTGGGCTGTTATTACTGTTGTATCGGCGAGAATGTGGGAATGGATGTTTGCCTCGACCCGGGCCGGTTTTTTTAATATGCTGCTGGACAGATTCGGTCTGATAGATCGGGCGATTCCCTTCTTAACCTTCCGCCCCTTTCAGATACCGGCCATGATTGCCATTGATGTCTGGAAAACCACTCCTTTCATGGCGCTTTTAATCCTGGCAGGACTGCAGATGATTCCCCAGGAATTATATGAAGCTGCCAGAGTGGACGGGGCCAGCAAGTTGAGGCGATTTTTTACCATTACCCTGCCGCTGTTAAAACCGGCAATTGCGGTAGCACTTGTCTTTAGAACCCTGGATGCTTTAAGGGTCTTTGACCTCTTCCAGGTTCTGCTAGCCAGATCCCGCTATTCCATGGCCAGTTTTAATTATTATGAGCTGGTGGCCAACAGGAATATGGGCCTATCATCTGCTACCGGTGTAATTATCTTTATTATTATATTTATCTTTGCAATTATCTACATGCAGATGCTGGGGGTGGAGGATTAAATGGTTAATTTTCGAGAAAAACCTGTGAAATCACTTCTGTTTCTGCTGATGCTGGCAGTTATTATAGTTTATCTATTATTTCCCTTTTACTGGGCAATTAACTCTTCCTTAAAAACTGAGTCCCAGCTCTTCATGACTCCGGCAACGATGATTCCCCGGGATCCGGTTACTCTGGAGTTCAGGCCCTACTGGGGGAATTACATCCATATATTTCAATCCGGGCAGTTTGTCAGAGGTTTGAGGAATAGTGTAATAGTGGCTTCTCTGGCAACCCTGCTGGCCTTAAGTGTGGGAACCTTTGCCGCCTTTGCCCTGGGTAAATTGAGATTTCGCGGTAAGACAGTCTCACTCTATGTTATCCTGGCCATGACCATGTTTCCGCAGGTTACCATCCTGGCAGGACTCTATGCAATCATTACCAGACTGCCCCTGGGAACGATTCCCGGGATGATATTTTCCTATCTGATCTTTACCCTGCCCTTTACCACCTGGGTTATGACTTCGTTTTTTAAAGATCTTCCGATTGAAATCATGCAGTCAGCTCAGGTTGACGGAGCAACTCCCTTTCAGACCTTTTATAAGATTCTGCTGCCGCTGACTGCTCCTGCTCTGGTTACCTGTGGTCTTTTGGCCTTTATCCAGGCCTGGAATGAGTATATCTTTGCCCTGACCTTTACGGCAATAGATCCAGGTGCCAGAACTGTACCGGTTGCGATAGCTCTCTTTACCGGTCAGGCAGCCATGCAGGAACCGATGGGAGAAACCCTGGCAGCAGCAGTGGTTGTTACAGTTCCAGTAGTTGTGCTGGTCCTGATCTTCCAGAACAGGATTGTTGAAGGTCTGACAGCCGGGGCAGTTAAAGGATAAATTGAAAAGCTTTTACCGGTAACCGGATTTAAAGCTAAAGCAAATAATGCAAAATGAATAAACCGGCAAAAAATGCAGCAATAATTTAAGAACAGTTCATCAAAGACAGGATAATATTATCTGGAGCCGGGAATCATTTGAGTCATATGCGACTTTCTTAATCATAACTCTGAATTTCAGGGACTTCATTCCTCGGGCCGGGAAACAGGCTCTGCTGGAATGAGGTCCTATTTTTCTATTAAGAGGGAGGTAATAATCTTGTATGATTTTGATCGGGAAGTTGATCGCTCCAACACCAATTCCGTAAAATGGGATAAAAGAGAAGAAGTCTTTGCTGCAGGTGATATAACACCTCTCTGGGTGGCCGATGCTGATTGGCCGACAGCCCCGGAGGTAATTGAAGCCCTCAAGCAGCGTGTGGAGCACGGGGTTTTTGGCTATACCTTTGCCGGCGAAGAGTACAAAAAGGCGGTCCAGCGATGGTATGAAAGGCGGTACGGCTGGAAGATTAAAAGAGAATGGATAGTTTTTTTAAATGGAGTCATGCCGGGCATGCATCTCGCCCTGAGAAGCCTGAAAAAAAATACCTATAAAGCTCTGATTCAACCTCCGGTTTATTTTCCCTTCTTTAAGGCAGTCAGGAAAAGCGGGCTTAAGGTTATTGAAAATCCGCTGAAATATCAGGAAAATTCCGGGTTTCTGCTGGATTTTGCTGACCTGAAGGCTAAAATAGCAGAGCATTCTCCGGATTTCCTGCTATTCTGCAGTCCCCATAATCCGGTAGGAAGGGTCTGGGATGAGGAGGAGCTTTTAAAGATTTATAGAATCTGTCAGGAAAATGAAGTATTGCTTATTTCTGATGAAATCCATGGCGATTTTGTTTTTGAGAAGACCTTCAGGCCCCTGGCTTCAGCTGCAGGGGAAGAAAGCCCCGCAATTATCACTTTGAATTCTCCCAGCAAAACCTTTAATATAGCCGGACTGCAGATAGCCTATGCAATTATACCTGCAGACGGGCTGAGGAGGAGGTTTAAGAACAGTCTGACCGGTATTATGCCCCACCCGGGACCGCTTTCCCTGGAAGCCCTCGGAGCTGCTTACAGCAGGGGAGAGAACTGGCTGGTAGCCCAGCTTGAGTATCTTAAAGGCAATATCAAAGCTGCCCGGGAAATTATTGCCGAGATTCCGGGAGTTAAAGCTGCTGAGCCTGAGGGTAGCTATCTGATGTGGCTTGATTTCTCCGGGACAGGACTGGAGGAGAGGGAGATTGAAGACAGGCTCTATCACAGAGCCCGGGCTGGTCTGCAGCCCGGTAGATGGTTTGGAACAGGAGGCAGTAAATTCTACCGGTTAAATCTGGCAACCAGCCGCAAACGACTGATAAAGGCCCTGGAAAGGATGGCAGAAATTTTCAGTTAAGGAGGGAACCGGAGTGGATGACAGAGGTGAGTGCAGTAACGACGGTAAACCGGCTGTAGTAATTGGGGGTGGTCCAGCAGGATTGATGGCAGCAATTCAGGCTGCCCGGCAGGGAAGAGAGGTTAAAGTGCTGGAGAAGGGCCGCGAGCCGGCCCGGAAACTGCTGCTGACCGGGGATGGCAGATGCAATCTGACTTCAACCCTGCAGCCGGCAGAGGTGATTGCTGAGATATTTACCGGGGCCAGTTTTTTATACAGTGCAATATATCAGTTTACTCCGGAAAAGACCAGGAATTTTTTTGAGGAGCTGGGGTTAAGCTTGAAGGAAGAAAGAGGTCGCCGCCTCTATCCGGCAAGTGGCAGAGCAGAGGATGTGAAAAGGGCTCTGCTGGATGAGGCCAAACGGCAGGGTGTTGCTATTTTGACCGGAAGAGAGGTTGAAGAAATAATAACTGCCGACCAGAAAATCAGGGGAGTTAAGGTAAAGGGAGAGAGTGTAATACGAACTCGAAAAGTTTTACTGGCCACCGGAGGAAAGTCCTATCCCGGGACAGGTTCTGATGGTTCAGGTTACCGGCTGGCAGCCAGGCTGGGGCATCGGCTGGTTGAGCCGGAGCTGGCCCTGGTTCCGCTGAAAGTTGAAGAAAACTGGACCGGTGAGGCCGCTGGTTTAAAGCTGAAAAATGTGGAGCTGGATCTTTTTTATCACCAGGATAAGATATTTAGCTGCTTTGGTGAATTGATAATAGAGGACAGGAAAATTACCGGGGCAGAGGCTCTGCGCTTAAGCTGTCATGTTTTTGGTCCGGATTATCACAATTACCGGATTGTAATTGATTTAAAACCGGCACTGAACCAGAAGCAGCTGAGGGAGAGGCTGCAGCAGGACTTTAACAGGTACAGCAATAAATACTTTAAAAACTCTCTGGATGATCTTCTGCCTGCCTATCTCAGACCGGTTATTGTCAGGCTGTCAGGCATCAATCCCGGGAAGGTCTGCCATCAGATAACTGCCGGTGAAAGGGAAAA
>PWFW01000133.1 GCA_003554225.1 Halanaerobiaceae bacterium
AAACCTGTCAAGCTTTCAACCCAAAGGGAGGCAAAATTCCGGGAGAGACCTCACTCAGCCAGATAGGAAGCAACTATTTTACCAAAATAAAGGGTATGGTAGTCTCCGCCGGGATAGCAGTCCCGCAGTTCCTCTGTTATCAACATTTCCTCTTCCATAGCCAGCTTATACTTTATCCTGCACTCATAATGCAGGTCACAGCCCTTGATAATCGGAGTATTTACCTTCTGGGCAGCTTCAACCTCCAGATTGCACTCGGCAAATTTGTCATAGTCCCTGCCTGACTCTGTACCGCAGAAAAGGAGCTCATCCTTCATTTTGTCTCCCAGGGGAACGCTGACTGTAAAATCCTCTGCTTTTTCAATCAGCTGATAGGTATAGCGGGATTTCCGAACCAGAACCAGCATAACCGGAATGCTCCAGCTTATACCGACTGTGGCCCAGCCAATAGTCATGGTGTTGAGCTCTTCACCATTCTTAACGTTTAAAAAAGCACCTCCATCACTTAATGAGCTATTAAATTCCTGAAAGTATTCATCATAATTAATATTTTTCACAATTATCCCTCCTGATTTATCCAGATTTATGGGTTGCTAGGCTAAAAAATCAGTCTGACTCATCACTTCTAAAATCCCGCAGCCTTTCTTCCAGCAGAGAGTAACGCTCTTCCACCTTATCGTTATTAACAGCCATTGCCAGAGCCTTTTTGCTGCCTATAATAACAGCCAGCTGACGGCCTCTGGTGAGAGCGGTATAGAGGAGATTTCTCTGGAGCATGATGTAATGCTGGGTCACCATCGGGAAGACTATCACCGGATATTCCGAGCCCTGGGATTTATGTACCGTAATAGCATAGGCCAGTTCCAGCTCCTCCAGATTGGTTCTTTCATAATTAACCAGCCTGCCGTCATAATTGATTCTCAGCCGGGACTCATCTCTGTCTACAGCCACAATCCGTCCAATATCTCCATTAAAGACATCAAGATCATAGTTGTTTTTAACCTGCATAACCTTATCATTAACCCGATAGGTAACCCCACCATAGGAGAGTCCTTCAGCCTCCAGAGCCGGATTAAGAATATCCTGAAGTCGGGAATTAAGATTTTCTGTCCCCAGTTCACCCCGCCGCATCGGTGACAGCACCTGGACATCTTCCACAGGATCAAAATCAAAGCGGGCCGGTACCCTTTCCCGAACAATCTTGATAATCAGCTGAAGAACTTTAGCCGGCTCCTTTTCTTCAATAAAATAAAAATCATCAAGCCTGCCGCCGGTTTTGTTTTGCAGAGAAGGCATCTGACCGTTATTAATCCGGTGAGAATTTATTACAATTGAGCTTTCCCGGGCCTGCCGGAAAATCTCCGTTAATTCTATGACCGGCACCCTGCCTGACCTGATTATATCCCTGAGGACATAGCCTGCTCCTACCGGGGGAAGCTGATTAACATCACCTACAAGAATAAGATTAGCGTTTTCGGGGACTGCCTTCAGGAGATGGTACATCAGCACTGTGTCCAGCATGGAAGCCTCATCAATTATTATGACATCACCGGCCAGCTGGTGATCTCCATTGCGCTGAAATCCGCCCTCCTGATAGCTGAACTCCAGCAGGCGGTGAACTGTTTTTGCTTCTTTGCCGGTGGTCTCTGTCATTCTTTTGGCTGCCCGCCCGGTAGGGGCTGCCAGCAGTATTTTTTGATTTAAATCCCGGAAAGTGCTGATAATTGCTTCAATGATAGTTGTTTTTCCGGTGCCGGGTCCACCGGTAATTACCAGGAGATTTTCCTTAAGAGCCAGTTCCACAGCCTCCCGCTGCTTTCCTGCCAGCGAAAAGGTCAGCTGCTTTTCGGCCTCCCTGATTCGGGCCGGAATATCTATCATCTGCTGCTGACGGGGTGAAGCCAGCAGCTGCTGAATTTTCCAGTTAATTCCCGTTTCGGCTACATAAAAAGCTTTAAGATAAACAGCTTTGTTATTCTCTTTAAAATTGCTGTAATCAAAATTAAGATCCTCTATCACCAGGCGGTCCTGAACCTCAAGCTCGCTAAATGGCTCAACCAGCTGCTCCCTTTCCACCTGCAGCACCCTGGCAGTCCTCTCCAGCAAATCTTCATAGGGATAATAGACATGGCCCTCCCCGGCTGTCTGCTCCATGATATATATCAGGCCGGCTTTAAGCCGCTGCCCGGAATCTTTCTCAATCCCCATATCCCGGGCAATTTTATCGACGGTTTGAAAACCTATGCCCCAGACATCAGAAGCCAGGCGGTAGGGTTTATTCTGCACAATATCAACAGCATCCCTCCCGTATTCCTTATATACTCTGGCTGCATAGGCCGGGCTGATATTGTTTGAGAGCAGAAAAACCATAATCTCTCTGATCTCGGACTGCTCCTGCCAGGACTCCTGAATCTGCTGCAGCCTTTTTCTGCCAATTCCTTCTACTTGCTTGAGTTTTTCCGGGTTATCGTCAATTATTTCTAAGGCTTCCTCGCCAAACTCCTGGACTATTCTTTCAGCCATTACCGGGCCTATCCCGGGGATAAGTCCGGAGCCCAGATATCTTTTAACCCCCTCCTCACTGGTAGGTGCAGAATAGCGAAAATCAGTTATTTTAAACTGTCTGCCGTATTTGGAATGGGTGGCCCAGTAACCTTCCAGTTCCACCACCTGACCGGGATCGGGTGCAGGCAGATTTCCCACTACTGTTACCTTTCTCTCCTCTTCCAGAAGCTTGAGTCTGGCAACTGTAAAACCATTTTCCTCATTGGTGTAGGTTATCCTGTCAATCTGCCCGGTTATCCTTTCCTTTTCTGAAGCCATCTAATCACAACCTGTAAATTATAAATTTGCAGAACTGAGGTTCAGAAAATTACCTATCTATATTATATGTCAGGATTGGGCTCCTGGCAAATTATAAGCTCAGCTGCCAGGCAGGACTGCCGGTCTTTTTCTGGAATCAACTAATAGAAAGATAAACAGAAGAAAACTTAAATCCGAAAATCGAAAGGAAGGTAAAAATGAAATCCCACCGTGAATATCTCTGGTTCAACACAGATAAGAGGATGGAGATTGTTAATATCACCGAGCAGGTCAGAGAAGTTATCAAGCAAAGCAAAATCCAGGAAGGTCTCTGTCTGGTGAATGCCATGCATATAACCGCCAGCGTTTTTATCAACGATGCTGAAAGCGGCCTTCATCAGGACTTTAAGGACTGGCTGGAAGAACTGGCACCCCATGAACCGGTTTCTCAGTACCGGCACAACACCTTTGAAGATAATGCCGATGCCCATTTGAAGAGACAGGTTATGGGACGGGAGGTTGTGGTGGCAATCACTGAAGGAGAGCTGGATTTTGGTCCCTGGGAACAGATTTTTTACGGTGAATTTGACGGTAAGCGTGATAAGAGAGTGCTGGTAAAGGTTATGGGAGAGTAGTGTTCTCCAGCTCCTCTAAATCCTGAAACAGCCTGTCTGACCAGGCCAGCAGCTCCTCATCTCCGCGAAAATTGCCGACCAGCTGAAGCCCTGATGGAAGGCCGTTATTAAATTTACCTGCTGGAAGATTAACTGCCGGAAGTCCGGCATTGGTCCAGGGCAGGTTCATAACCGGGTCACCGGTGCTCTCCAGGCCTTCTGGTGCCGGGCCAGGAGCCGGAGGTGAAATCCAGAGATCAATTTTCTCTGCTTTCATAATTGCCTGAAGTTCTGACCTCAACTGGCTCTGCTGACTTCTGTCCTGCCGGTAGGTTTTATCGCTGATCTGCTTTCCGGTTTCAATCAATTCTGCGGTTTTCTGCCGGTAGCTGTCACCATATTTCTGATACCAGCTGAAATGAGTTTCAGCAAATTCTCTGGCAATCAGCCGGTTGTGGCTTTTGTTAATCTCCATGATATCAGCAAATATCTCAACTTCTTTCAGCTCATACCCCCGGCGGGATAAGAATTTCATCTGGCTGGAAAAAGCCTCTTTTCCCTGAGAGGAAGTCTGTTTAAGATAGGGGCCAACCGGAATTCCGAGGGCCGGAGAGGCAGCTTCTTTTAGACTGACCTCACTTTCTCTCCAGTTCCGACAGACAAGCCTGGCTGCCCGCCGCATCCCTGCCATGTCCTGGGTAAATAATCCTGCATGATCGGCTGAAGGTGAAAAGAGCAGCATTCCCTCGGTGGGAATCCGGGCAAAACTGGGCTTAAAGCCAACTATACCGCAGAAAGCCGCCGGCCTTATAACCGAACCGATAGTCTGGGTTCCCAGAGCCAGGGGACAGTAGCCGGCAGCAACAGCTGCTGCCGAGCCGCTGCTGGAGCCTCCGGGAGTATGTTCTGGATTGTGAGGATTGCGGGTTGGTCCCGGGGCAAAATAGGCAAATTCAGTGGTCACGGTTTTCCCCAGCATCAGAGCTCCAGCATTCTTGAGGTCAGAAATTACTTTCCCCTCATCACCGGTTAGAAGCTCCGGTGGTAATCTGGAACCTGCCCTGGTAGGAAAACCCTCCAGATGGAAGAGATCCTTAACCCCCACCAGGATGCCATAAAGATCCGGTCTCTCCTCTGCTGTTGGATACTTCTTCTTGAGACTA
>PWFW01000152.1 GCA_003554225.1 Halanaerobiaceae bacterium
GAAAAGTAGCAGCTTGAAAATCTCACAGAAAATCCTGAAAATTTTACTGGAAAATCAGGGCCAGTTTATTTCCGGAACCGAGGTTGGCAGGATGCTTGATATCAGCCATTCAGCGGTATCTCAGAAAATTTCTTATCTTAAAGGGCGGAATCTGGCAATAAAGTCCCAGCCTGGCAGGGGTCACTGCCTGGCTGATCTTCCTGAGGACTTCCATCCTGATATTTTTCAGCTGAAAATATATAATATTACTCCCGATCTGAAATTTCACTATCAGGAGCAGGTGAACTCAACCAATACTCTGTTAAAGCAGCTGGCAAGCCAGCAAACAGAAGCAGCCACCGGCCCTGAACAGGAACAGGATATTCTCCTGCTGGCTAAAGAGCAGACTGCTGGTCGGGGTCGTCTCAACCGAAGCTGGGATTCGCCTCCGGGTCAGGGCCTTTATTTTTCACTGCTGCTTCATCCTGATATCTCTCCTGATCGAGCTCCTTTGCTGACCGGTCTGACTTCTATAGCTCTGGAAAGAGCTCTCAAGCAGCAAGGTTTTCCCGTAAAGTTAAAGTGGCCCAACGATCTTATGCTGACAGGGAAAAAGTTGGCCGGGATTCTGGCTGAAGTCAGCAGTGAGATGGACCGGCTCTCCTATGTCATAATTGGAGTCGGTATCAATACCCCCCGCACCAGCTTTCCCCGGGAGCTGGAAAATAAAGCCACATCTCTAAAACAGTATCTTGAGCAGCAGTCTTGGAGCAATAATAAAAATACTGGAAAATCTGCTGGCAACACCTCCCGGGAAACCAGGGAAACAGCATCCGGAGATATATCTCGAACCGGCGATGTATCCCCAGAATCCTCCGGGGGAGGAGATAGAGAAAAACAAACCAGTAAAGAAAGAGCAGGCAATAAAGAAGCCAGCGAGATGCTTGATAAACTCGATAAAGATCTCGATAAAGATCTCGATAAAGATCTCAAAGAAATTCCTGAGGAAGAAATTCTGCTTGACTTTCTCAGGGAGTTTTATCGGCTTCTCAATCTTTTTACAACTGGCCAGGAAGCCGAAGTTATCGAGGACTGGAAGTCCAGCCTCCAGATTATCGGAGAAAGGATAACCATTTCAACCGGCAGCCAGAAAATCAGAGGAGAGGTCCGGGATATCTCTACCCGGGGCGAGCTTGTCTTACAGACTGAAAAGGGTACAGAACAGCGATTCTGGGCGGGTGATGTTACGGTAATCAGCTAAAACCATAATAATATCAACTCACAATAATATTGGAAAATATTTCGGCATTCTTTCCCGGATAATAAGGCATGTTGTCCCGGAAAATAACTGGAAAACTTTTTCGCAAAAGCAGCCAAATATCTGGTTTACGTGCCAGAACCTTTGTGTGCCCTGTCTCTCTTATATGAATTTTCTGTTAATTTTTGCTCTTTTGTCCAGCAATTACAGGTGAGGACAAATGATTTAATCTAATTTAATTTACTCACCAAAGCTCAGTAAATATAATCAGTAAATATAATAGGATATTTTTGATCGTTTTGCCTAATTTCTATCTATAAATTGTACTGCATTTTATCGACCGGGGAGCTGATTCAGGATGATATTAACTGTAGATATTGGAAACTCCCACACTGTTCTGGGAATTCATAGAGATGATAAAATCCTGCAAACCTGGAGGCTAACAACCAGATCGTCCTGCACGGCAGAAGAATACCAGGTTATTGTCGATCAGTTTTTTGCTGCCGCTGAACTTAACCGGGCAGAGCTAACCGGTCTGGCCCTTTCCAGCGTGGTTCCCGATACAGTTCAACCTTTCAGCCGGATGGCAGAAAATTTTCTCAAGCTGGAACCATTGATTATCGGTCCCGGAGTCAAAACCGGCATGAATATTAGAATGGAAAACCCCAAAGAAGTCGGGGCAGACCGCATTGTCATCGCCGTTGGTGCTTACCAGAAGTTTAAATCTTCTGCTATAATTGTTGACTTTGGTACGGCCACCACGGTTTCTGCTGTATCAGAAGAAGGCGACTATCTGGGAGGTGTAATAGCTCCTGGCATTTCAATTTCCACCGAAGCCCTTTTTGATCGAGCTGCTAAACTGCCCCGGATTGAGCTTGATAGCCCCCGGCAGGTAATCGGGAAAAATACTGCAGAAGCTCTGAGATCCGGAATAATCTATGGTTTTGCCGCTCAGATCGAAGGTCTGGTTAACCGTTTCCTGCAGGAGATGCAACCAGATAGAGCAAATCAGCAAAAAACTCAGCAGCAGAAAAAACAGGATATCCATCAGGAGCAGATCCAGCAGGAGAAACAGATTCAACAGCAAAGAATCCAGCAGCCTGGGCAGCATGAATCTTCAGAGCAACCAGAGAACAGTAAAAATTATAAAGAAAAAAGGCAGCTAAATCAAAAAAACAGAAGCGGAAAACCGGGTGAAACACAAGACACGCCAGACCGCCCTCTAATAATCGCCACCGGAGGTCTTAATCATTATATCGTCCCGGAAACCGATATTTTTGACAGGGTTGAGCCTCATCTTTCTCTGGAGGGCCTTTATCATATCGCCCGGCTGAACAAAATCGTCTGAATCAGGAGTTGAACTTTCCCAGAATCAATCAATACATTATTAGATATGTTAGATTTAGATACGTTAGATAAAGTTAGAAGTGGTTAGATTTAGATAAGGAAAGAAAAGAATTATAATTTAATTAAACCACCATGCCCCTTTGGGACACAACAATAGATGAAAAAACCACATCATTTTTTCAAGTCAAAAAAATAAAAAAAGAGAGAATTATAATCTCAATAAATAACCTCAAAAAAATAATCTTAAAAAAGTTATATCTCAAATAAAAAAGTAAAAATTTAACTCTCAAAAATCCTGGAGTGATAATCTTGTTGAACTTTGACGGACTAAAAATTGATACCAGAGTTTTTGTTGCTCCTATGGCCGGAGTTACCGATTACCCCTACCGCCAGATTCTGCGAGAATATGGAGCCGAGGTGCTTTTCACTGAAATGGTCAGCAGCCAGGGCCTGCTCCAGGGCAACCGGCGTACTAAAGATCTGATCGAAATAAACCGGGAAAAACCAGGAATCATAGGTGTTCAACTCTTTGGCGATGACCCCTCTATCATGGCTGAAGCAGCCGCTCTGGTTGCAGAAAATCACCAGCCTGACATGCTCGATATCAATATGGGCTGCCCGGCGCGCAAGGTAGTCAGCACCGGAGCCGGTGCTGCTCTGATGCAGGACCCGAAAAGGGCCGGCCGAATCACCCGGGCTGTAGTTGCTGCTGTCGAACTTCCAGTAACGGTCAAAATCCGCCTGGGCTGGGACAGCAGCGAATTAACAGCTGCCCGGGTTGTTGAACAAACTCTGGAGGCCGGAGCAGCGGCAGTTACGGTCCACGGCCGCACTAGCGATCAATTTTACAGCGGCCAGGCTGACTGGCAGGCAATTGCCGAGATAGCCAGCTCCACGAGCGCCCCCATTATCGGCAACGGTGATATCTTCAGCGCTGAAGATGCTCAGAAAATGCTGGAAACCACCGGTTGTCAGGCCGTGATGCTGGCTCGCGGCATCCAGGGCAATCCCTGGCTTGTCAAAGCCAGCAGCAGCCTGATAGATGAGGGCCGAAAAATTCCCGAACCCACCATTGAAGAGCGCATTACTCAGGCTCTGGATCATCTCCAGCGAGCAATAAATTATTACGGTCAGGAGCGGGCTGTGCCCCTGATGCGCAAGCATCTTTCCTGGTATACCAAGGGTCTGCCCCACGCAGCCCGGGTTCGGGACTGGATTAACAAACTGATTGAACCAGCAAGAATCCAGGACCTGCTGTTACATTACCGGCAGTCCCTGAGTGAAGACCGGGAGTTGCATTTCCAGCATTTCCAAGATTTCCAGCAGTAGATTTGACATTTCTTATGGCAATGAGCTCAGACAGCTATTACATCCAGCAGTAGTCTGATAGATTAAGGCCGAAAAATTCTGCCTGGAAAATAATCAACCCTGCAAGACTTAAAAATCGCAATAACTCGAAGGATAAAGAAAAAAACCATCCCGGTTCAGCTTTTAGTCTTGACAGAAAGAATTCCATAATCTATAATTGATAATAATTGGAATTAAACTGCAAAAACCTGTCACACTTCGGAAATTTACCCGCAGCTTAATTTATAGTTTATCCGGTGATCTTTTATAGCGCCTATAGCGCCATAGACAGTGCTGTGAAAGTGTTATAGAAGTCTAATGGCAGTACTATAGGTGTTAAAATGTTATAGGTGTTATAGAAGTCTAATGGCAGTACTATAGGTGTTAAAATGTTATAGGTGTTATAGAAGTCTAATGGCAGCGCTATAGGTGTTAAAATGTTATAGGTGTTATAGAAGTCTAATGGCAGCGCTATAGGTGCTATAGTGTTATAAGTGTTATAGAAGTCTAATGGTAGCGCTATAGGTGTTATAGAAGGGCTGTAAAATATCATAAAATGCTATAATTTGCTACAATTTAGGACGGCAGCCAAATTTGGGCTTCCAGCATCTGGAACTGCCCAATTTAAATTTTGTC
>PWFW01000292.1 GCA_003554225.1 Halanaerobiaceae bacterium
ACTTTCGGCTGGCCCGGCAGCGGCAGTCAGAGCTGATTCCAGAATCAGCAGATAATGATAGGTTGGTAAAAAGTTGGCCAGCAGCTGAACTGGCTCAGGGCCAATATCAGCAACCTGCGGCATTATCAAAAGCAGAAGATAAACCGGCATACCAACCACGCCGGTAGACATCTGATTTTTGGCCAGCAGTCCAACTATCATACCAAGAAAAATAGCAAATATTGAAGTAATTGCTGTAGCAAGTAGAATGGTAAGAAGCCCCTGAAGCTGATTGCCGGCAATCAGCATCAGCAAAAAAGCCACCAAAATAATCGAGAGCAATGTCAGCAGTCCCTTGCCGATAATAACCTCTGCTGGAGTTGCCGGAGATAGCAGCAGGACCTCAATAGTTTTCTTCTCCTTCTCTTCAGCTATCATCATCGAAGGAACATACATACCTACCATCACCACCAGAAAAAGCAGACCGAAGCTGAGAGCCATTGCAGGAGGCATTCCCGGCATGATATTTTTCCAGAGTAGAGTCAGAAATACCGGCAGAGCATACATAACCAGGATATTGGGGTTTTTTCGGATGTCCTGAATCTCCTTAAGCAAAACCGCTGTAATTCTGGCTATTTTAGACATTTAGTCCAGCTCCCTTCCGGTAATTTCCACAAATATATCTGCCAGGGTTGGTTCCTGAGAATGAATTGCCTGCAAACGGCCTTCGGTTATAAGATCGGCAATAAATTCTGCGCTTTCCTTCCCCTGAATATCCAGCAGTTCTTCTCTGATTTTCTCCTGATCCTGATAAACAATCCTGATCTGCTGGCGGGAATGGCGCAGCTTTAAATCCCGGGGGATGCCCTGTTCAACCAGTTGACCCTGGTTTAAGAAGGCAACCCGGTGACAGAGTTTATCAACCTCTTCCATATTATGAGAAGTCAATAATACCGTCATTCCCTCCCGGTTTAAATCCTGCAGAATTCTGTGAATCACCGAGGCTGAGCCAGGATCAAGGCCTGAGGTAGGTTCATCCAGAAACAATACTTCAGGATCGTGCAGCAGAGCTCTGATTAGCAGCACTTTTTGTTTCATACCCCGGGAAAGATTTTTTACCTGACGGTCCTGTTCTGCCAGCAATCCCACCATTTCAAGGTATTCCTCAATTCTGGCATAATCTACCTGATAGAGCCTACAGAAAAATTTTAAATTCTGGAGAATGGTTAATCTTTCATAGAGATTTGTCTCTTCCGGAACCACCCCCAGGTTTTTTAATATCTCCTCTCTTTCCTGAAAAACATCCCGAGAAAAAATTTTAGCCCCGCCGGAATCAGGCCTGAGCTGTCCGGTTAAAAGCCTGATAGTGGTGGTTTTTCCAGCTCCATTCGGACCCAGAAGACCAAAAATTTCTCCCGACTCCACCTTAAGATTAATTCCTTTGAGAGCCCTGACACCGTTATAAGACTTGCTTAAACTATCTATTTCTATCATCATTTCACATCCCTTTGATTATTAAACGGTAGATATTCAAAGTTAGCTAGCTCGATCATTTCTCTTATTAGCAGGAATCAACAGGGTTTGAAAGGAGCCGGGCAAACTGAGGATAGTAAAATTAATTGCTGATTTCCCGCTTTTATATTATAATATAAACAAATACCCCTATGCATTTTTAAAACTATCCGGTATTTTACCAGAGAGCAGCAAGCAGTTAGCAGCAGTTTCAGCTTGAAAAATTTAAAATTCTTTTCACAGGAGGGAAAAACTATGGATCAATTAGCAAAAGATGATGTCATGGATTTAATCTCCTCCGAAGTTTATCCTCAGATCTCACTCTATATGCCCACAGAAAAATCGGCAGGTAATGCCGTCAACAAGATGAAAATCCGGTTTAAAAATCTGCTCAGCTCCACAAAAACAAAGCTTAAAAATAACTGGGATTACAGTAATGCTGACATAGAAGATTTGCTGTCACCTCTGTCAGGGCTGATGAATGACCGGGATTTCTGGCTGAAACAGAGTGACGGACTGGCCATCTATCTCAACCCGGAATCCTTTCAGTATTTTCGTCTTCCCCTGAATTTTTATGAGCAGGTCTCGGTCTGCCGCTATTTTGATCTAAAACAGGCTATACCGGAGATTTATGAAAACCGGGAGTTTTATCTGCTGAGCTTAAGCCGCAATAACACCAGATTATTTTATCTGACTGAAAATGATATCAGAGAGATCGAACTGGAAAATCTTCCGGGCAGTTTTGCTGAAATACTGGAGCAGGATGACTCCGGCCGTAGTCTGCAGCACCACTCCAGTTCCCGGGGTGGGGGCTCTGCTGTCTTTCATGGTCACGAAACAGTTGAAGGTGACAGAAAAGAGGATATTCTTCAGTATTTCCGGCTGGTAGATGAAGCAGTTTCTGATTACCTAAAAGCTAAAAATGTGCCTCTTCTCCTGATGTGTGTGGAAGAAATCTACCCTATTTATGCCAGAGCCAACAGCTATAACAACTTGCTGGAAGAGTTTGTCAAGGGCAGCCCGGGAAAACTGGAGCCCAGCCAGATTTTTAATGACTCCCGGGAAGTTATTGAGCCCCTCACCAAAGCTGACCGCCAGCAGGCTCTGGAAAATTTCATGGAACTTCAGGGCAGCGAAAAAACCAAATCCGAGCTAAAAGAAATACTGCCCGATGCTTACTATGGAAAAATTCAGACCCTGCTGATCGAAGAGGGCGCCGAACAGTTTGGAGTTTTCATACCCGAAGAAGAAAGAGTGGAGTTCAGCAGCGATGAAAATCTGGAGGATAGTTATGAACTCTACAATTACACCCTGATTAAAACTATCTCTCAGGGAGGAGAAGCTTTTTTAATTCCTGCAGCAGAAATGCCGGCAGAGGCTGGCAAAATCAATGCCATTTACCGCTATTGATTTAATTCCAGACTTTCACTTCTTTACTGATGAAGATAGATGATTTTCAGCAATCAGCCAGCTCCGGAATGCCGCCAAACCCCGGAGCTGGTTTTTTTATTTCTGCAGGGATACTGCCTGCTGCCAGGTGAATTCAGCGGGAGCTGGCTGCATATATTCTGCAGAATAGCAGTAGACCGGGTTGCTGAATGCCAGCAGGCGGTTTTCTGAGTCTCTAACTTCCATTCTTCCCCAGTTATAATCCTTTCCTGTCCAGTCCAGCTCTACCTCTAAAACGGTAGAACCTGAAATTATTCTCTCCTGCAGGCAGATCCCGTTCTCCAGCCAGCGCAGACGGGTTTCTGGATACTCCAGACACTCTTCTGCTGTAAGCTTAATGATGACATTTTTTTCTGACTGGCAGTATTCAGTCAGATCACTCCCTGGAAAAATTTTGCTCTCTTCAGCCCGGCCCTGCCAGAAAATCTCCGGTCCTGCAGTAACCATGGTCTGACCGGTGCGCAGAGCAGTAATTATCTCAGCTGGCGAAAATTTTTCCAGATAAACCAGAGTACGGGGCCTGCCGATCCGGGAGGGAAGAACTTCAGGAGCATAGCTCTCCCCCGGCCTCATATGTATATCGCTGCCGCCGTAACCCCAGAGCTGACAGCCTTTATTCCAGAGGGAATCCAGAAGATCTATTGACCTATCGGCAGCTATTTTGCTGCCCGGGAGGCGGGGATCATTCAGCACCTCCAATGCGGTTATTGCGGTAAAGTTAATCTCCTGATAATCCCACTCCCAGCCGGGGAGAAAAGGATGGCAGATAACTACCAGCACCTCTTCCGAAGCTGCCTGTCTCATAATCCCGTTGATGCTGGCAGAATCGGGCAGATAAAAGTCTGCTGAGCTGCCGGCAAAACTGGACGCCAGCAGCTCATCTGTAAAATAAAGCCTTTCCGCCCCCAGAAGATTAAAATGCCCTCTGGTGGTCGTAATTTCCAATCCCGGAAGAACCAGAGACTCACCGGCTGACTCAGGCCAGCCTGTTGGTATAATATTATGGTCGGTAATAAAATAAAAGTCAAGACCCTGGCTGTATGCTTCAACCTGAAGCTCCCGGGGCAGCATCAGGCCATCGGAGAGGAGGGAATGACAGTGAAGGTCTCCGGCAAACCAGCCTGATTTTTCTTGCAATTCATACTGCCAGTTATAGTTATTAATCAACTTATCAGTAGAACCTGACTTTCTCTCAGCATAGGAGCCTGCCCAGACATTATTTTTCAGGGCAGGATAATCTTCCCCGGGGGTTAAGTTTAAAGATTTGCTCCCGGTTTTAAACTGGAGTCGAAAGCTAAAATCCCGGGAAGAGGGTGGCAGATAGAGGATTATGCTCCAGTCCCCGGGTAAAATCTCTCCCGGGACACCTCCCAGACCTGTTCTGCTTTCATCTCTATGAAGCCAGAACTGAGAAATATTTTTACTGGAAGAATTGATAAACTGCAGTCTCAGTTTATCATCCTGATCAAAGAGGAGCAGGAGATAAAAATTCTGATAGCCTTCAGCCTCCAGATAATTGAAGTGACAGCTTAGATATTTAGCTCTGGCCATAATTTTCATCCTGAACTTTTTGACAACCGCCCGGTTATCAGATCTGACTGCTATCTCCTCTGTCCAGCTG
>PWFW01000018.1 GCA_003554225.1 Halanaerobiaceae bacterium
GCCTGGCAGATGGCTGTCAGGGGATTTGCCGGCATGAAATACCGGCAGAATCAAGTTATTTTTCAGCCCTTGCTGCCGGATAACTGGGATCAACTGAGTTTTTCTCTGATAATTAAAGGCAGCCGATTTAAGATAGTTTTAAACCGGCAGGAGATTAAAATTTCTGCAGCAGCTGAAAATAAATCCAGGCAGAAGTTTAGCTGTCAGAGGGAGACAATCGAGGTCAGCCCCGGGGAAAGCAGGTCTCTGAAGCTTTAGCGGGATGAGCAGAGCAGGAAATAGATTATTTCTCCAGAACTTAAGTTTAAGGAGGGAGCAGGGTGCTGAGAAAAATCGAAATTGTGATTCCAATCTCTCAGGATGATAAACTGCAGGATATTCTAGCAGATTATCATGTTCTGGATAAATACCGGGTTTCTATTTTAGAAGATAGGTATCTTTATCTAATTACTTTAAAGGTAAGTGACAGCGGGCCTTTGCTGGATGAAATGGAGAAAAAACTGACAGCTGCTGAAGGTTTCAGGTTAAACCTGCTGGAAGTGGAGGCAACTCTGCCGGTGCCTGAAGAGGAAGAAAAGGAAAGAGAAGAGGAGGAAGAAAAGGGTGCAGGAGGGGCCTCCGTTGAGACTGGAGAAGAGGGGGAATCAGAAAAGAACAACGGCCTCAGCATTAGCCGTCAGGAACTATATACCGATGTGGCTGGAGCCGTTGCTCTTAACAGAAATTATTTGATAATGTGTTTTCTATCAGCCATTGTTGCCACCAGCGGAGTTTTACAGGGCAGTGTGGCGGTTATAATTGGAGCAATGGTAATTGCTCCCCTGCTGGGGCCCAATGTCGGACTGGCTCTGGCTTCAACTTTGGGCGATGTGGAGTTAGGAAAAAAAGCTCTACGGGCCAGCCTGCTGGGAACGGCGGTCTCTATCTCGATCGCCCTGCTGATAGGCTTTATCCTTCAGCCTGCTGAATGGTCCGGGGAAGTTTTAAGCCGGACAACGCTGGGCTGGGGTGATATTGCTCTGGCCCTGGCCTCCGGCAGTGCCGGAACACTGGCCTTTACCACCGGAGCGGCCAATGCCGTTATAGGTGTAATGATAGCCGTAGCTCTGATGCCGCCTCTGGTGGTTATAGGGTTGCTGGTAGGAGCCGGCGAGCTGGCTCTGGCTGGCGGGGCGACTCTGCTTTTTCTTTCCAACATTATCTGTATTAATCTTTCGGGGGTTTTAACCTTTCTGCTGCAGGGCATCCGCCCTTTGAACTGGTGGGAAGAGAAGAAAGCCCGCAAATTAACCCGATACAGTTTGATTCTCTGGGCCAGTCTGCTGATTATTCTGGTTTTGCTTCTGCAGCTGGCAGATTTCTGGTAGGAGGGGTAAAATGGCTTTTGATCGGGATAAAGCTGAGGAGTATGATAACTGGTATGAGACAGCAAAGGGATCCTTTGTCGATGAAGTGGAAACGGCTCTGGCCTTTGAGCTCTTTAAGCCTGAAGCAGGAGAGAGGGTACTGGATGCCGGCTGCGGAACCGGGAATTTCAGCCTGAAACTGGCCCGCAGAGGCTGCGAGGTGGTGGGAATTGATATCTCGGGACCGATGCTGGAGCTGGCCAGAAAAAAGGTCAGTCAAACCAACCTGTCAGTTGATTTTTACCGGCAGGATCTGCTTGATCTTGATTTTGTCGGGGAAAGCTTTGACAGCGCTTTTTCTATGGCCACCTTTGAATTTATCAAGGATTATGAAAAAGCCTTTCAGGAGATCAGGCGGGTGGTTAAACCTGGCGGCAGAATTTTAATCGGGACGATAACCCGGGATTCAAGCTGGGGCAGACTCTACCGCCGTCAGGGAGAGCGGGAGAATTCTGTTTTTCATCATGCTCACTTTAAAAATCCGGAAGATTTAAACAGGCTGGATCCAGAAAATCTGATAGCCAGCAGGGAGTGCCTCTTTATCCCTCCCGACGCTCCGGAAGAAAAATTCAACTGGGATGAAGAAAACCGCCTGGCTGAAGAAAAGAAAGGAGGGTTTTTCTGTTCTCTATGGAGGAAGCCAAAGTAATATCCTGTCAGTTAATTTTTTATCCCTTAGAAACTGCTGCCACCGGCAAAGCTGTTAATCGGATTCTTAAAATTATTGGGGATTCTGGACTTGAATTTGAAACCAATCCGGTAGCAACTACACTCTACGGCAGCTCAGAGCAGATTTTTGCCCTGCTGCAGGAGATCAATGATAAATCTAACCAGGCAGGGATAAAATATGCCCTGGATATTAACATTTCAAATAAATGCGGCTGTAAGGACTGAAAATCGGTGTTATTTCCAAAAATAATAAATTCTATTTATTATTTAAAGATCTGATGAAAGAACGCAGATGCTGAATTTGTCCGGGAGAAAGCTCACGCAGATCATCTACCAGATTAATGATTTCGGCAGGCAGGGCAGCAAATCCCTGTGTTTTTCCCCTGGAAAAGAACTCTGCCAGGCTGATCCCCAGAGAGCGGCAGATCTTATTAAGGCTATCAACGGTGGGAGATTTTTTCCCGTTCTCCAGGTCACTGAGAAAGGATTGGCTGATTCCTGATTTCTGAGCCAGCTGCTGCTGACTTAATCCTTTTTGCGTTCGAATTTTCTTAATATTCTTTCCTATTTTTCCTCCGGTAAGTTCTTTTTTATGTGAGAATACGGTTTTATCCTTTGGCTTTGTTAGATTTCTATCATTATAGATGCTTTTTCTCATAATTATCACCTTTATCATTATATCAAATTTACACCACTAAATCAATCAACTTAAACAGGGTTTTGTAAAAAATATCTCAATAGCGCTTGTATTTTTATCACTATAATGATATAATTTTAGCAAGTTATTATGTGAAAACAAAAACTATTTTCAGGACTTAATAGTTTCTAACACCGTTAAGATACTCCTGGTTAATTTTTCCTTAAAAATATTCCGCAAAATTTTAAGCAATTTTTAACGCTTCAGGGGCATGCAGGTTTCCTTAACATTGTATACCTAGAATTGATAAAAAAATCACAAATGTTCTGTTCTCCTGAAAAATCAGATTATTTTAATTTTTACCACTGATTTTCATGATTTCAGCAGGAAAACTTTTCGGCATAAAGGTTTGCGGGTAATTCGTCTTATAAATTTTTTAATAGAGATGCTGGATTTTTAAATTTATTTTCGTTGAAAGGGGTGGAAATGTGTTTGGATTGGGGGCTAAAGAGCTTGTTATTATTCTGGCAATTATTCTTGTAATTTTTGGGCCCAGAAGACTGCCTGAGATAGGGGGATCTCTGGGCAGAGGCTTAAGAGAATTTAAAGAGTCAATTGGTGGCGGTCATCCTGGCGATAAAGGGGAGGAGATTTAATGGATAAATCAAAAAAAATTAGTTATCCTCCCGATATTTCAGCTGAGCTGGAAGACCTGTATCATAAACTTAATCTTAGCTATGAAAGATTGCAGCAAAAGCTTAATGAAGAATACCAGACCGGGGAAATGGGATACCCGGAAAATTCAGCAGAAGTTGAGCCGCCGCTAATATTGCTGGATGAACTTAATCTGCCAGTTGATCTGGTTAAAGAAGTTATTTGTGATATTTCTAAGATGCTGGGTGATGTCCTGGAGGAGGATAGCAGAAAGGAACTTAAAAAATTTGTTGTATCTCTGCAGAAAGGTGATATCAGCTTAAAGGAAATAATTTCAAGTTATCCCTATGATAAAGAATTGCTGGAAAAAATCAAGCTTGATGAACAACTTTTTTTCAAACTGATGCTTTTTACTCTCAGACCCTTTCTCCAATGGATGGCTGCTGGTGATGAAAATCTGGAAAGTGTTAAAAACCGCTGGCAGGACAGTAACTGCCCGGTCTGTGGAGCAGTTCCTGAACTTGCCAGGCTCACCGAGGAGGATGGCCGGCGAATGCTGTGGTGCTGGCTCTGCAGTACGGAGTGGAGATTTAACCGTCTTACCTGTGTTAATTGTGGAGAGGATAAAGCTGAAGGTCAGCTTTATTTTGTTGTCAAAGATACGCCTTACAGGGTTGATCTCTGTGAGAGCTGTCAGGGTTATCTGAAAGTAATCGATGAAAGCAAAGTTCCAGAAAAAGATCGCCAGAGTTTGGACTGGTTTCTCAATGATCTGGGAACCCAGCATCTGGACAGACTGGCTCAAAAGGAGGGATATATGAGGGGCTGAAAAACTGATAAAAATTCTGGAAAATTAAAGGAATTGTTAATTAATAGGTATTCAGGCAGCAGATTAAACAATTAAACTGACTGAAAAATTAAATTTGCAAGGGGGGAAATTATTTGCCACTTACCAGAAGAGATTTTTTGAAGGTGTCAGGAATGGTGGCAGGCGGACTCTTTTTTAACAAAGGGGGGCAGAATTTACTTAAGGCTGAGGCCTATAACGATTTAAAAATCGAGTACGCTACTGAAGCAGCTACAATCTGCTCCTACTGTTCGGTGGGCTGTGGTATGATCAGTCATATTCAGGACGGTGAGCTGATTAACATTGAAGGGGATCCCGATCATCCTA
>PWFW01000189.1 GCA_003554225.1 Halanaerobiaceae bacterium
ACAGAAGACAGGAAACGCTAAAGTTGAGTTGATGAGCTGACATTGAACAGCTGAATACAATCAGAAAATTTAATTATTTTAATTGATAGCTCATTTTATAAGCAGGATTCTCTGCTCTTTCCTTGAAGTTTAATATATATAATATTGGTGATAAAATATCGAAGATAAAATAATTGATAAAGCAGTTCTTTAAAATAATTTGACAGCAACATTTTTCCTGGCAGACGACTGCTCCAGCTATTTTGTTTTTGTCCACCAGCTGATACTCCAGGTGAATTAATCTGGCAATTTTTTAACAGGGGGTATAAAACATGGAGGGGTATCTTCGTTTCATTTTTATTGCCTTGATTATTTTTGTTCTGACCTTTGTGGTGGTGGCAGCTGGAATTGCCCTGCTTTTTTCCGGACAGACTCAGATATGGTCTAACGTTCTCTCCTTCACTCATAATTATCGACCCCTGCTGATCTTCTGGTTTTCCTTATTTTTTGTTGTTGTCTTTGTTATCATGTTCTTGTTTTCCTTTTTTTATGACCGCATGGGTTAAGAGTCAGCCTTAATTAAATAAATTCGCGAGGGAAACCGGTTTGATAATGGAAAACCAGTCTCCCTCGCGAATATCACTGAGCTAAACCAGACATCAAACAGTTTTACTGGATCATATAAAACAGGTTTTTACAGCAGATTTTTCAGGGCTTCTTCGATCTCTTCAATTGAGAGATCATCTCCGCTGAGATGCTCGGCCTTCTCTCCATCCTGATAGAAGATAATCGAGGGCAGGCCCATCACCTGCTGCCTCATAGCCAGCCGCCTGTTACCCTTGAGATTGAGTGCGCCGAACTTTGCCTGGCCGTCATACTCTTCTGCCAGTTTTTCAATCTCCGGCTTTAACTCCAGGCAGGGCTCGCATTTTTCGCTCCAGAAATCTACCACCGTCAGGCCCTTGCTTTCCAGCACTTCCTCTTCGAAATTATCTCCATTTAATTCTAGCATATGCATACCCCCATTCTGTTCTTTCCTGCATCTTTTACCATTACCATAATATGAGTGACAGCAGCCTATCAGCACCTGCAGTCTGGCTGTCTGAGATTTCTTCCAGCTTCAGCAGCTCCAGGCAGCTGATATCTACCACTTAAAGACTGTCTGCTCCACGATATCTGTGGAAAGTGCTTCCAGGGATTTTTCAACTATCTTCCTTCTCAGCCTTTTCTCTTCCTTCTTTGAAACCTTTGGATTTCCCAGAGGATAGGGTATTGCCTTTCCTGGTACAATCCTATTAGCACCGACTGTTTTGGAAATTGGCAGGATTGATGCTACGTGGACGACAGGCAGGCCAGCTTTTTCAATCTCTTTAGTCATCGTTGCACCGCAACGAGTATCGGTACCTCAGGTAGAGGTCAGGATTACGGCCTGAACTCCGTCCCTGGCCAGTTCTTCTCCTATCGCCTTGCCAAAGGCCTTGGCATTGGCAACCGAGGTGCCATTGCCAACGGTGGCATAATAGTATTCATGCAGTTTTCCGATTTTACCTTCCTTCTCCAGGTCGCGCATAACATCGACCGGCAGCACCCTGTCAGGATCTTGATTAGCATAGACGGGGTCATATCCACCATGGGCGGTTTCGAATTCTTCATCGGTTAGATCCTGAACACCATTTAGCTTGTATTTGCCAAATTTTGAAGCACTGGAGGCTTCAATTTTATCCGGATTCCCCTTGGGCACTATTCCTCCGGTGGTGACAACTGCTACCAGGGAGTCAGCCAGATTCTCTACAGCGGGTTTAGGCTCCACTCGATCAAAGCTGGGCATCGGATATTCGGTCTCAAATTCTTTACCCTTAATTTTCTTGACCAGCATATCGACCGCCCGGCGGGCGCCCCTTTCTTCCTGGAAGTAATTTTTTCTAATACCACGGGGCAGGTATCCGGACTCCTCAGGTGCTCCCGGTTTCCCATCCGTTTCGATATAATGGTTGATGAAATCAACAATATCAGCAATTCCCTGGCGCATGCTGCCTACTGAGTCGCCGGTTTCAATGAAATATCCAAACTTTTTATACATTTCATATCCTGGATTTTCGGGATAGATACCGCCTACAAAGGGGAGGTTGAGCTCATCGGCTATCTCTGCCACACCTCCACAGGCCATTCCATAGCGGCCGGCATTAAAGGCAGGGCCCGCAACTATCAGGTCAACTTCATCTTCCTGCAAAAATTCTTTTATTTTTTCTCTTGCCTCTGCCTTGTTTTCGTTAAAATAGTCGTCACCGGTTATGATAGTTTTGACTATCTCAGCCCTGTCTCCCAGAGCATTATTTAATGCCACTCCGGGACCAACGGCCTCCTTCTTTTGCTGGGGAGGGAGATCTGCTTGATCTTCGTCCCCTACCTGACCAAAAAACTGATTCAAATAGTGGACAATTTTGAATTCAGCCATAGTATGCTCCTCCTCAAAATAAGATTGAGTTTTACGGGTAAAAACTTAATACCCTTTGGCGCTCAATTTAGTATAGCCCATCTGATCAGTAGAGCCTGTTATTGCCTGCAGTTCAACTCTGATGCTGCCATCTTCCTGGAGGCTGCCTTCAAAACCTCCGGCGATATTGTCGGCATATCTGTCATGGCCGATAACCCGCTCCATAGCCGGCAGCTCAATGACTTCATTGGCATTACCCGAGGTGACAACTGCATCAGCTTCAACAGCTGCGTCTGCCAGTGACTGGGAAGACCCGTCTCTTCCGGCATACTCATCGGTTATCAGAACAGTTTTGATACCCTTTTGCTCCAGTTTCTTGCAGTTCAGGATTAGATCTGTATCGGGATTGCCAAAGCCCTCCTCGTTGATGATGACTGCGTCAAGCCCAAGGCTCTCAGCCATTTCAGCCACCATGGTGGATGAGCGCTCCTTATCTCCCAGGGTAACGTTTTCGTTGGTAATAATTGTTGCCACGAAGTTGTAGTCCTGGCCGTCACGCTGATAAAGCTCCTCGATTACAGGATTATTCTGGTGTAGATAGGTCGAATTTTTGTCACAGGCAGAAACACAGTTGCCGCTGACAATTGCTCCATCCATAACCTTGGCGGGGGAAATTAAGGTGGGTAAAATTTCCTTGGCATCCACGCCGTAAACATAGGTGTCGTGGAGAAGTCCCTGGCTCTGCAGCATATAAATATAACCTACCAGCGGCAGGTCATTATTTTCATTCCTGGCCTGAGCAATCGATTTAAAATCAAAGCTCTCAGTTTTATCCGGTTCAACATCCAGACCGATCTCGGCAATATAATGAGCAGCTTTCAGGCCGAGAATTCGCAAAATCTCTTCATGGATGTGTTCTTCAGTACCCTCTTCTACCTCACAGGTGAGGACAACATTAATGGTTTGTGAAAAGGGAGTATAGTCAGCTCCAGGACCGCTCATATCGATTATGCCTTCCTGAAAACCGACAACATTTCCTGTGGTGACCACCGCTGTACCGCTAAAGACTCTGGTTTTTCCAGCACCGGCCTGACTTTCCTTTCCAATGAAGCCAGGAAACATACCATTTTTGTCAACCTTGATCCGGGGCTCGACAACATCTTTAACAGGCATTATTCTCACCTTTTCACCGGGATGAACAATCTCTGCTTCCAGGCTGGTAATTCTGTGGTCATGCCTGATATTCTCTAAGAGGTCTTCTTTATCAATTGTCAGCACCCCGTCAGCAAAAGAATTTTCCTGGCCAAAGACCACCCTATCCACTTCAATTCTTTCCAGATCCAGCTTCAATTTTCTCACCCCTTACTGCATTATTTTTCTTAAAACTATGCTTTTCCGGGAGTACATTTGTGATCAGCTCGAGATCAATCCTGCTAAAATCCTCAGCCAGCTTCATCTGATCTGCCTGTCTTTTCAACACATCCTGTTTTCTGCCAAAAATTCGATATTTTTCCAGAGCATTTTCCATGATCTTCAGCGAGCTGAAGTCCAGCTCTTCACCGCTTTTCAGTCCAATTGATCGATAGGGATTCTGCCAGGGTTTTAAGCTGCCGGCCAGGGGATGGGAGACCAGTTTTGCTCCCTGATGTACCAGGTCGCGGGAGCGCTGAAGCACCTGCTGTAAGCTTGCCATCCTTTCTATCCGAAAATCTCTATTTTCGACAGCCTGCAGCCTGGGATTGTTGGTTACTATAATTAATTCTTCCATTATTATCACCTTTCAAAATAAAATATTGAAAACCCTGGCAGTCAGGATGTTTATCTTAATCCCTGGTTAGATAATCATTCCTGCTTGATCTTTTCTCTGAATCTTCTAACTTCCTTGCTTATGGCCTCAACATCAAGAGAAATTTCCATTAATGATACTTCATCTTCAAACACCTGGGGATCAGCAGCTTCCTTGACTTCAGGTTCCAGAACATGATATACCGGGAGTCCTAACTGGACTCCAGCCAGTGGACCGGAAAAAGCAGGGTCACCTATGGTGACTGTTTCAGCAAAGATGCCGGCACTCTCAGCATCGGGAGTGCCCAGAACCACCATAAGATCTTCTGTGCCATGCTCATCAACAGTCTTCTTGATGAGCCCCTGATCTTCCATATCCACGGCGCCTGCTGATGTTCAGACGAAGCACTGAGTCAGGGATAGAATAGACTTTCCCCCGGCAGATTCGATTATCTTTTCAATGGCAGGGCCGGGAATTCCATCTCTTTCACCAATACACATTACCTTTTTACCTTCAAACATTTGCAGATTCACCTCCAGTAATTATTGCAGGTTTTTACTGTTCTTTTTTAGAACTCTTTTTGGTTAAAGTAAGTCGGGTTATTGCGTGCTGTTTGAGTTTTCTTCAAGGATAAAGGACATACCATCAGAGGTTTTGGTCATTTTGGCCAGAAACAGACTTCCCTTTCCCAGGAATAGTGTTCTTGTCATTTCACCCTTGAGAATTCTCTCCCTGGCAAATCCCAGAAAGGGAAGAGCAGAGGCAATATGTCCCTGAGTCGGAGAAAATCCGGGCATACCATATTTCTTTTCAAACTCATCCAGCTCATCAACATCCAGCAGTCCGTGTTTGACAGCAAAGCTTCCAATCAGGCGGTAATTATTATGAGGGACATTGCCGCTTCCAGCGGGCACGGTAATCTCCGGATTATGCAGCTCTGAAGAATATTTATCGACATCAAAGATTGTTAGCCCGTTATTTTGCAGAGGCTTGTCAACCAGAGCAGAGAGGATTGCCTGCTGGGATGAGGCCATCTTGACATCATGTTTTCCGATTGTGTCGAGCCTGATCTGGGGGTTTACCTGATCATCTTTACTGAAAAGCACTGCGGTTCCGGCCAGCACATCTTCCATTATCGGCATGTCATTTTCCAGATGCCCCTGCATCTTCATCCCCAGCTTGGCCATCGATGCTCCTCCCACCAGAACTATGTGGTCAAAGACACCGGAATCTATCAGACTGGCTGCAATTACAGAAGCGTGCATCGGGGCATTGCAGAAAGCCTTGACATCGGCCCCGGTGCTGTTTTCCAGTCCACCCATCTCAGCTATGGCTTTGGCCAGGTTGCCGGCTCCCCGCTGATAGCGATCGCCTACTCCCTCCTCACCGCAGTTAATGACAAAGGCGATATCCTCTTCTTTCTGATCGATATTTTCCAGCAAACTTTTCACCGCTAAAAAACCTGTAGTTTTAACAGAAAGATTTTCCAGCAAAATATCGGCTGTCAAATTTTTGTCTTCATCATGACCGTCTCTGATACAGCCTATTAGATCTCCCTTAAGATAAAGCTCCAGAGCACCCTGAGAGATGAAATTTTTAATCTGGTCTTCGGAATCACCCTCTCCCAGACTCTCAAGATCTTCAGGTTCCACCAGGGAATGATCTGAGAGGGCAGCTCTAATCTTTTCCGTGGCTTCTTTGGTGTAGTGGATTAAATCAAACTGGTCAGCAATTTTTAGCCAGCCGTAAAATTCTTCTTCGGGAAAAATTTCACCCCATTTTCCTTTGCGAGGAGAATTCTGCAGGGCATTTTCATACCAGGGTTGTTCCATTTCCCAGAGTTCCTCTGGTTCTCGATTGCCAAGGAAAACCTGATGAGGAGGATAATCCTTTGCTGCTGTGAAATCACGGAGACTGGACTGGATTTTTTCCAGCAGCTCGGGATCTTTGGGAATTTCACGTCTGGGCTTTGAGCCGTACTGTACCAGATCTGGGGCATGTGCTAAAATGTAGGAGGCCCCCTGTACCACAGGATAACCCATTTTTAATCACCTCTATTTCATATTTTCTTAGCCTTTTCGCTGTTTTCTGTGGGTTTCCTCATAAATGACAAATAAAAGGCTCTAATATTACCTTCTAAACTTATCTTCTCAGTTGATTTTTTCAGCCTTTATCAAAAGACTTGCCATATTTTGGCTGAATTTTTAACACATTATTTTACAATTTTTCAGTTTCTGATTTTGATTATCTTCAATTTTCTTAAATGTAATATGTCAGTCGGTTGATTTCGTTATTATTAAATTACAGCTGATATACCTAATAAAATTACAGCTGATATATTTAAATCGGCCGGGATTCCCTGCTGTGATTGGCCGAAGAGACCGAAAAAATTGAGAGAAAAAACTGCTGATAGGGAATATTCAGAATTTAATTGGCCGGCAAAATATTTGAGTATAATATTTCAGAATAATATTTAGGTATAAAATTAATGCAGCTTTTTTATTAATAATCAGTTAGCAGCAGATAATTCCAGATAAACTTTTCTAGATGATATTATTACTCTGATTTTATCATGGTAAAATCTGGCAGATAGAGCAAAACATATTACTATTTATGTTAAATATAACAAAACCAATGGGAATATGTTGTATAACAATTTACAATTTTAGAAGTGGTTTGGGTAGTTTACTGATATCTTCGGGCGGGAGAGGATGAGAAAAATTTGTTTGAAGCAGCTGGTTATCCAGCTAACCTGATTCAGGGTCCAGGAAAAAATTTTCTGATAACCAAAAAATGAATAATCAAGAACTGAAAAAACAGCCGGCAGCAATTTATTCTTTGTAAAAGCAGGAACTTTCTCTGATTTATTGAAGAAATTAAAGTAAGTTAAGGTTATTGGTTAAGCTTATTTGCTAAACTATAAGTTAAAAAAGCAAAAAGTTAAAAGAAGTTAAATAAATTGATTTAATTAACAGCTTTTCCTGTTTTTTTACTTACAGCATCACAGGACAGCAGAGCGGTAAATATATAATTATTTGATTATATAGGGGAGGGATATTCTGTGCAGAAAGAAATTAAAGAGATCGAAGCTTTTATTCTGGAAAAAATGAAAAGTTCCCGCCTGCCAGCCCTGAGCCTTGGAATTATGAAGGATGGTGATGTTATTTACCAGCGGGGTTTTGGCCGCCGGGACCTGGATAAGGGAAAGCCAGCCACTCCAGCTACTCTCTACGGGATAGGCAGCATTACCAAATCCTTTACCTGCCTGGCCCTGATGCAGCTTGAGGAAGAGGGAAAACTGATACTGACTGATCCGGTAAGTGATTATCTCGATTTCGACCTGAAACCGAATGGCAGTACAGTCGAAATCCAGCATCTGATGTCTCACACCAGCGGTATTCCCGCCCTGGCCTATGCAGAGGCTGCTATTTTAAATTCTGTCGGAGAGGAGGTTGAAGATGTCCCGATTGGCGATGTCGAGGATATGCTGACCTTTATCGCTGAAAGTCGGGACTGGCTGGAGAGCGAACCTGGCAGGCGCTGGTTTTATTTAAATGAAGGTTATGTTCTGCTTGGGGGTATAATTGCCAGAATTAGCGGCATGTCCTACCAGGAATATCTTAAGGAAAATATATTTTCACCTCTGAAGATGGACCGTACCTTTTTCTCTCAGGACAGGATTGAAGCCGATAAAGATGCCGCCACTCCCTATCTGGTGGCTGAGGAAAGGGTTCCTCAAAGCTATCTCTATGGAAGCATCACCAGTGATGGGGGAATTATCAGCAATGTGGAGGATATGCTGAAATATCTGAGGCTCTTTTTAGTCAAGGAGGATAAGGGCATTATTACTCCAGATTCTCTGACCGAGATGATGAAGCCCAGAATTGATACCCCCTCCCTTCAGCTATATCGGGAAATTGAAGGTCAGAAAAGCATAAAAGCTGATTATTCCCTGGATAATCACCCCGTCAGTTATGGTCTGGGGTTAAGTATTGAAGAGGATTTTCTGGGATACAGAAAAATTGGTCACGGCGGCAGTGTTCTGGTTGCCACCGCTCAGCTAAATTTTATTCCTGAAGAGGGTCTGGGTCTGGTGCTGCTCGCTAACGGCAGCGGTTATCCTCTTAGCCAGCTTTCCAGCTATATCCTGGCACTGCTGCTTGAGGAAGATCCTGATCGGCTGGATTTCAGGCAGGGCGAAACCAGGCTGGATGAGCTTACAGGAATTTACCAGGCCTATCAGGGCAATTACAGTTTAGAAATTTCCCGGCAGGGCGATTTATTGAAGCTTAAAAATGTCAGCAGTTCTTTAGGTGATGAAGAGATTTTAATTCCGAACCGCCTGGCAGAGGAGAGAATAGAGCTTTTTGCCCTCCAGGGAGGAAAGAGGCTGCCTGTTGAGTTTTATTTTCAGAAAGGCGAAACAGTTTTGCTTTACGGGCGCTATAAGCTTAAAAAGGTATCGGAGTTAGTCGACTGACAGTACCAGCTGAACTATCATATATTTACTGGAAAGAGGGAGGTTTTTACCGTGTATACCCGGGTTACACTCTGTGATCTGCCAACTCCACTGCAGTATCTCAAGAATATTTCAGATTTATATCATAACAAAATTTACATTAAAAGAGATGATATAGCAGGCCCCGAACCGGGAGGGAATAAGGCCCGCAAGCTGGAGTATATCTTTGGGGAGGCTAAAAAAGAGGGAGCCCGCCATTTAATTACCTGCGGCAGCACCTTTTCCAATCACTGCCGGCTGACCGCCATGGCAGCCCTGCAGCAGGGCCTGGACTGCACACTGGTGCTCAATAAAGAAGATGAATCCCGGAAAATTGAAAATCGGGGTAATTATTTCCTTTATAATCTGCTGGATGTTAATCTGGAGATTGTCAGCCGATCCGAGCGGGAATCCAGAATGCAGCAGGTTTATCAGGAGTTAGACAACAGAGGAGAGAATCCCTATCTGATTCAGGGTGGGGGCTATGGCAGAGCCGGACTTCACGGTTATGTAGAGGCTGCTGCCGAGATCAAACACCAGGTTCAGCTGCCGGAGGGGAGGTTTGATTTTGTTTTTCTGGCTACAGGAACAGGAACCACGCAGGCCGGCCTGCTTATCGGCAATTATCTCCATCGCTGCGCTGAAGCGGTAATCGGCATTAGTGTGGAGCCCTCCCGTAAGCAGGGAGAGCGGGTAATTAAAGAATGCCTGAAAGATTACTGTCAGCATCATGATCTTCCTGCAGAATTAATCTATCAGGATCTGATTTTGCTGGATGATTACCTTGGAGCAGGTTATGGCATAATAGAGGAAAATCTGATTGATACAATCTCCCGGGTGGCAAAAGAAGAAGCCATTCTGCTCGATCCTGTTTATACAGCCAAAGCCTTTCGGGGTATGGTGAAATTCCTGGAAGAAAATCAGATCCGCAATAAAAAAGTACTATTTTTGCATACTGGAGGGCTGCCGATTCTCTTCAGCAATAGTGAACACTGGGAAGTTAATTAGCCTTTTGCTGGAGGGTTAGAACCCGGGCAGGTAAGGGGTGGGCAACAAATGTGAAAAATTTAATTAAAAATCCTGTTTTGCTGTTGATTTTTTCCGGCCGATTATGTTAAAATAAGTTCAAATGCCGAGATAATCATGATTAAAAGATAAATATCACAAAAAATACCAGATATTAGAAGCTGCACGGCCTATTTAACGGCAACAACTTGTGAAATATCTTACTTTAATTGTGAAAAAAATATTTAGCTTTGACAAACAGTGATTATTTGATATAATAATCAGTGGGATTGTGCATTATGCTGGTGAAGATGGCTGACTTAATTTTTTAACAATTACAAATATGCCTGACTCCCTCAGGGAGTTTTAACATACATTCTGGCCAATCTTATCTGCGATAATTTTTTTGCATTATTTTGTGTTATTTAGAAGGGGGCTGGTGTTAGGGCAAACAGTTGAATTACAGATGCTGAAGCTTGTTGCTAAAATCATCGAGAATTTTTTTGCTGAAGTTAGAAATTATTTTATTCATTATCACAACCAGTCATCAATAATAAGGAGGGCAGCTAAATGTCTAAAAAGAAAAAGAACGATAAAACTAACGAAGTTGCGGTTGATAAAGCTTCGTGTCAGGCCCTGGATTGTGCCAGCAGTGCCAATGTCCAGCTGGTCTGGGATCGCTATGAACAGCAGTCGCCACACTGTAAATTCGGCACCGAAGGTCTCTGCTGCAGAATCTGTAATATGGGCCCCTGCCGAATAATTGAAGGACGTCAGGAGCTGGGAGCCTGCGGAGCAGATGCCGCCACCATTGTGGCCAGAAATTTTGTGCGATTAATTGCAGGAGGTTCTTCTGCCCACTCCGACCACGGCCGCGGAGTTGTTAAAGCATTTCTGGAAACTGCCCGGGGTGAGAATGAAGGTTATCAGATCAAAGATGTTGATAAACTGATGGAGGTTGCCAGATTTTTTGAGATTGAAACCGAAGGCAGGGACAAGTATGAAATAGCAGAAGAGGTAGGAGAGCGGGCTCTGGCGAATTTTGGACGCCAGGAAGGTTATTCAGATTTTATTAAAAAAGCTCCTCAGAAGCGTCAGGAACTCTGGGAAAGAGAAGGAGTAACTCCCCGGGGTATTGACCGGGAAGTGGTGGAAACCATGCACCGCTCCACCATGGGGGTTGATCAGGATTATAAAAATATTCTCAGGCAGGGTACCCGGGCTGCCCTGGCAGATGGCTGGAGCGGCTCAATGATTGCCACCGAGCTCCAGGATATAATGTTTGGTACTCCAGGTGAGCCAGGAGAGACCGGGCGGAAATCAGCCATGAAATTTGAAGCCAACCTGGGAGTTATCAAAGAGGATAAGGTCAATATTATGGTACACGGTCATGAGCCTCTGATTTCAGAGATGATTGCCATTGCTGCCCAGGATGATCAGCTGATTGAATATGCCAAAGAGAAGGGAGCTTCCGGTATTAATGTAGCCGGTATCTGCTGTACAGCTAATGAGCTGCTTCAGCGCCACGGGATTCCGGTGGCCGGCAGTTTTCTGCAGCAGGAACTGGCTGTGGTGACCGGAGCTGTTGAAATGATGCTGGTTGATGTTCAGTGCGTCATGCAGTCTCTGGGTGATGTTCTCGATGATTATCATACCAGGGTGGTAACCACCACCGATAAGGCCCGGATGGAAATGGCCGAGCATATCGAATTTGATGAAAGTAAGCCTCTGGAATCGGCCCGCAAGATTGTCCGCAATGCCATCGATAATTTTGTCAACCGGGGCGAGGTAAACATCATCGAAGACAGCAAGGAAGCGCTGGCTGGCTTTTCCTTTGAATATATTAAGTATATGCTGGGCGGAAGTTTTCGCTCCTCCTTCTGGCCCCTTAACAGCAATATAATCGACGGCCGCATCAGGGGAGTTGCCGGAGTTGTGGGCTGCAACAATGTAGCCATGCCGATGGATTCTCTCCATATCCCCCTGGTAGAGGAGCTGATTGCCAATGATGTTCTGGTGGTTCAGACCGGCTGCTCAGCCATAGCCAGTGCCAAGGCAGGTCTCTTAACTCCGGAAACAGCTGTAGAAAAGGCCGGTTCCGGTCTGGCTGAAGTCTGTGAGGCAGTGGGAATTCCTCCTGTACTCCATGCCGGCTCCTGTGTTGATAACACCAGAATTCTGCATGCTCTGGCTGAGATGGTTAATGTCGGCCAGCAGAATCAGCGCCTCAATATCGGGGATGATGTCAGCGAGCTTCCGGTTGCCGGTGCTGCTCCTGAATGGATGAGCGAAAAGGCGATCGCCATCGGACAGTATTTTGTAACATCAGGAGTATATACAGTATTTGGCGGGACTTTCCCCACAATCGGCAGCCAGAAGGTAACCGATTATCTCTTTAAAGAATACGAAAAAGTCTACGGTGCCACCTGGGATAATGCTCAGGATGCCCATGAAATGGCCGGTAAAATGATAGATCGCATAGACGCCAAACGAGAAGCTCTCGGCATTGAAAAGGGTGCTGAAAGAGTTCTCTTCGATATGGAAATGAGAAGAGAGATGGTCGATTAATTGTTTGCAAGAGAGCTGAAATTAGCTGGAACAATATACTGCTAAATCTGCAAGGAGGTTAAGTAAATGTCTAAGAAGATTGCATCTGCTGCAATTCGAGGCGCACATCAGGTTGCCAGTCAGGCTGAAGAAGAGCTGGAAAAGGCTCTGGCTGAATATGGACCTGAGCAAAAAGTAGAGCTGCCGGATACTGCCTACTTCCTGCCGGTTATCTATGCTATGACCGGCATGAAGGTTGAAAAGATCGGAGATATGAAGGATGTCATGCAGAAGATCCGTAATTTACTGCCGAAGGAGCCGGAGGAAAAATTATGGACTCCCTATCTGGGGCCAACCCTGGATTCCGGCATGGCCACTCTATTTGCCGATGAAATAATAGAATCCTTAAAATATATCGAAGAGCCGATTCCCTATCATCTGGAAGAAAACTGCCCGCCGGAAGGCGATGATTTCTGGCTGGGAGCTGCCAATGATAACATGTTCCGGAAAAGAGGTCTGGAGTTTGTGGATGGCAGCGCTCCCGGATTTGCTGCTATAGTCGGGGCTGCACCCAGCAGTGAAATAGCTGCCGATATTGCCCGGGAACTTCAGGAGAAAAACCTCTATGTCTTCATGTCAGGCTCCAATCCTGAGGGCTTAAGTTTTGCTGAACAGCTCAGGGAAGAGGGAGTCCAGATGGGCTGGGAAACCAGGCTGGTTCCCTTTGGCAAGGACATCACCGCCACCGTCTTTGCTCTGGGCTTTGCTTCCCGGGTAGCCATGGCCTTTGGCGGAGTTCAGCCTGGAGATTTCCGCCGGAATTTAATTTATAATAAAAATAGAACCTATGCCTTTGTTCTGGCCCTTGATGAAGTCGATGATATCAAATATGCTCAGGCAGCCGGTGCCATAAACTTCGGTTTTCCCACCATTGCCGATACCGATATTCCTGAGATTCTTCCCACCGGTGTCTGCACCTATGAGCATGTTGTTGCCATGCCCAAGCAGACCGAGAAGGAAAAGATATATGATGAAATCGTCAACAAAGCCATTGAAGTTCGGGGCTTAAAGGTAGAGGTTGAAGAGGTGCCGGTGCCGGTATCCTACGGTCCGGCCTTTGAAGGAGAAATAATCCGCAAGGAAGATATGTTTGTGGAGTTTGGCGGTCAGCGAACTCCTTCCTTTGAGTATCTGCAGATGCTTAAAGATTCCGATGCCGTGGAAGATGGCAAAGTGGTAGTGGAAGGCCCTAAAATTGATGAGATTGAAGAGGGTTCCCAGCTGCCCCTGGGTGTTATGGTCTATATCTATGGCCGGGATATGCAGGAGGATTTTGAGCCTGTAATGGAGAGAATGATCCACACCTATTTCAATCAGGCTTCCGGTCTCTGGCATAATGGTCAGAGGGATATTAACTGGGTTCGAATTTCTAAGACAGCGGTAGAAGAAGGCTTTTCCTTCGAAAATATGGGTGATATCATCCATGCCCGCATGCATCAGGAATACGGCTCAGTGCTGGATAAGGTTGAAGTTCACATTTACACCGAGGAAGAGAAGGTGCTGGAGTTAAGGGAGGAAGCCCGGGAAGCTTATCATCAACGGGATGAAAGAATTATGGGTATGGAGGATACCGATGTTGATACCTATTATTCCTGCGTGCTCTGTCAGAGTTTTGCTCCGGATCACGTCTGTATCATCACTCCTGAAAGGTCCGGCCTCTGCGGCGGTTATACCTGGCTCGATGCCAAGGCCAACTATGAAATTATTCCCACCGGCCCCAATCAGCCGGTTAAAAAGGGAGAATGTCTGGATCAGGAACTGGGTCAGTGGCGGGGGGTCAACGAATATCTGGAAGAGGCCTCCCGCGGCAATCTCAAGAAGTTCAGTGCCTATTCCATGATGGTAGATCCCATGACCTCCTGCGGCTGTTTTGAATGTATTGCAACCATTCTTCCAACAGCTAACGGTATCATGACCGTTCCCCGGGAATTTGATGGTATGACTCCTTCAGGAATGAAGTTCTCGACCCTGGCCGGCCAGATTGGAGGAGGAGTCCAGACACCTGGATTTATCGGCCATTCCAAGCTCTATATTGCCAGTGAGAAGTTCATCAGCGCCGATGGCGGTTTCCGCCGGCTGGTCTGGATGCCAAAGATGCTGAAAGAAGAAATTGGTGACCGTCTCAATGAAAGAGCGGCAAAAGAGGGAATAGAAGATTTTGTCTCTATGATAGCCGATGAAGAAGTAGCCACCTCCGAAGAGGAAGTGGTGGAATACATGCAGGAGGTAGGCCATCCTGCCCTGGAAATGGAGCCTATGATGTAAATCAGGAGTTGTCGGGCGGATAATACCTGGATAATAAACCGGGAGATTGTTTTTAATTCAGGTAAAGAATACAGGATAAATAAAAAGTTAATGAACAGCCGATGATGAACTGCCTCAGATCCATCCCGAATTTACCCTGTCCTGTGAAAGATTAATAGTTCAGCAAGGGGCAGGGGAATTCGGGCAAATAACATAAACCAGAATTTTTTGCAATTGGAGGGTGAAAAAAATGGCACTATCTGCAATGGAGATTTATAAGCTCTTGCCGCAGACCAACTGTGGTGATTGTGGTTTTCCCACCTGTCTGGCCTTTGCTATGCAGCTGGCCAATAAACAGGTTTCTCTGGATGATTGTCCCCATGTTTCTGAGGAAGCCAAGCAGGAACTGGCCAGCGCTTCTGCCCCCCCCATCCAGCTGATAAAGGTTGGCAGCGGCGAGCGGGAAATCGAACTTGGGAAGGAAACAGTCCTGTATCGTCACGAAGAAACTTTTCATAATCAGCCAGGTCTGGGAGCCCTGGTAAGTGACGAGCTGAATGATGAGGAACTGCAGGAGAAGTTTTCCTACTTTAAAGAGTTTAGTTATGAAAGAATAGGAGAAACAATCGCCTTTGAACTGGTAGGAGTTAAAAATGACAGCGGAGACCCCGGCCGTTTTGCTGAGGTTGTAGGCCTGCTGCTGGAAAGCACCGGACAGATACCTGTGCTGATTTCCCAGGATCCCGAAGCGGTGGAAAAGGCCTTCTCCGAGAATGCAGAACTGGCTGAGAGACGCCCCTTAATTTTTGCTGCCACAGCGGCTAACAGTGATAAAATGGCAGCTCTGGCCGCCGAGCATGATGCTGCTCTGGCTGTTAAAGGAAATGGACTGGAGGAGCTGGCAGAATTGACTCCGGAGATCAAAGAGGCCGGAGTGGAAAATATTCTCCTCAATCCCGGAACTGAGGAGCCTCTGGCCACGCTTCAGGAAATGACCCAGATCCGCCGTCAGGCTCTGAAAAATAATTTCCGTCCACTAGGTTATCCCACCGTTTCCCTGGTAGAAGGAGATGATCCTCAGGAACAGCTGCTGGATGCCGCCACCTATACCTGTAAATATAACGATATTGTCCTGATAGAGGATGCCAAAGCCTGGCAGGCTCTACCATTGACTGTACTAAGACAGAATATCTATACCGATCCCCGGGTACCCCCTACGGTTGAAGCCAAGGCCTTTGAGGTCGGTGAGGATCTGGATGAAAATGCTCCAGTTCTAATGACAACCAACTTTGCTCTGACCTACTTTACCGTAGCCTCTGAGGTGGAGACCAGCAGAGTACCATCCTATATACTGACCGTTGATACTGAGGGGCAGTCTGTGCTGACTGCCTATTCTTCGGAAAATCTTAATGCTGAAATTGCTGCTAAGGCTCTTAAGGAATCAGGTCTGGAGGATAAGCTTAATCACAGGGAAGTAATTATTCCCGGTTATATAGCTGTTATGAGCGGGTCTCTGGAAGTAGAATCAGGCTGGGATGTAGTTGTAGGACCCAGAGAGGCCAGCGGCATACCTGCTTTTCTGAGAGATTATACTCCGGGAGAAGGACAGTAAGATAATATAACTGATCAGGCTCTTTACCTGATTTAACCTGATCTTTAAATAATTTTGTAAATGAGACTAGGAGGAAAATCAATGCCATATACCTTCGCAGTTGCTGGAAAAGGAGGTACCGGTAAGACTACGGTCGCTTCTCTGGTAATTGCAGATTTAATTCGCCGGGAGAGAACCCCTATCCTGGCTGTAGATGCTGACCCCAATGCCAATTTAAATGAAAATCTGGGTGTTGAGGTGCCAGTTACTCTGGGTGATATCCTGGCCGAAACCAAGGATCGCAAGGATATGCCGGCCGGCATTAGCAAACGCCGTCATATTGAATATCAGGTCCAGACGGCTCTGGTTGAGAAAAATGGTTTCGATTTGATGGTAATGGGGCGCACAGAAGGACCGGGCTGCTACTGCTCGGTTAATGATATTTTGCGTTCCTATATGGATGAACTGATGCCGAATTATGATTTTGCTGTACTGGACAATGAAGCTGGTATGGAGCATATCTCCCGCCGGACAACTCGTGATATCGATGATCTTCTGCTGGTTAGTGATGAAAATCCTATCGGGATAAGGGCTGCCGGCAGAATTTTGCAGCTGGTTAATGATCTGGAGATCTTTGTAGGCAGCACCCATTTGATCTTAAATCGGGCCCGCCGGGAAGAGCTCCATCCCAAACTGGAGGAAGAAATTGCCAGGCTTGATCTCAGGCTGGTCGGTAGAATTCCCGAGGATGATGAGGTTCTGGATTATAACCTCAATCAGAAGTCGATGCTGGAACTGCCTGAAGATACCCCGGCCCGGAAAGCTGTGGCTGAAATTATGGAGAAGATCCTCCGATGAGACTGCTGATACTTTATCAGGAAACAGGTCGAGGCTGGGGCAATAGAATTGCCAGATTTATTTCTGCAACTGCTCCAGAAGGCTGGGAGGTTGAAACTCAGAAGATGCCGGCCCTCAATCTACCGGTGATAGATAATCCTGAAGCCTTTGTTCCGGAGAATCTACCCCGGGTTGAGCTGCTGCTGGCTTTGGTTGAAAGCTCCGGTCTGGCTCAGCTGATACCGGATATTGCTGAAACCGTTCAGGCTGAAGCTGTGATTGCCCCGGTGGATTTTGAGACCGGTTTTCCCCCTGGTCTGCAGAATCAGGTAAAGGAGCAGCTGGCGGAGAGGGAGATTGCACTGTTGATTCCCGAACCTTTCTGTTCTCTAACAGAGAGGGGAGTTAAGCATAAAAAACTGCGGCAGTTTGCCGAAGTTTACGGTCGACCGGAATTTGAACTGGATTATGACAACCAGAAAATTGCCGGGGTAGAAGTTTTAAGAAGCTCACCCTGCGGGGGAAGCCCTGCGGTGGCCAAAGAATTGCAGGCCGATAGGATTACTGAAGCGGCCAGAAAATCAGGGCTTTATCATCAGTACTATCCCTGTAAAGCCTCGGTTGATATTATCCATCGTTCAGCCTATATAACCGAGGCGGCAATTAAAAGGGCCCGGCAGAGAAAGGAAAGTAAAGATGATGAAAATCTCAGTGAAGCACGATAACTCTAAGGGGGGACAATCGTGGCTGTAGAAAGAGTAACACGTAAGTTTAAGAACACCATAAATACTGTGACCATTGGTACGGGAGATAATGCTGTTACCGTTGGCGGTCATACCGGACTGCCCTTTCTCTATGATGAGGCAGATCTGCCGAACCCACCGGTAATTGCTCTTGATGTTTATGATGAGGTTCCCGAGCGCTGGACAGATACTCTCAAGGATTCAATTGGCAGAGAGGTGATCAGCGATCCGGTAGCCTGGGCTAAAATGGCTGAAGAACTGGATGTCGAGCTGGTTTCTTTAAGATTTACCCGGCATGCTGAAGAGGAAGATCCGGCCTCACCCGAGGAATGTGCCGAACTGGCTAAAGCCATCAATGATGCAGTTGACAGGCCTCTGGTAATCTGGGGCAGTGGCGATGAAGAACCTGATAATAAGCTTTTTCCCGAAGTAAGTCAGGCTCTGGCCGGAGAACAGTGTCTGATCGGTTCGGCAACTGAGGATAATTATAAAACCTTAGCAGCAACCGCTATTGCTGATGGCCATAATGTAATAGGTGAATCACCGATTGATATTAACATCTGCAAACAGGTCAACATACTGCTTTCTGATATGGGTTTTCCCACCGATAAGATAGTTATATTTACCACCAATGGGCCGCTGGGTTATGGCATTGAATATGCCTATTCTATCATGGAAAGAACCCGCCTGGCATCTCTGGGGGGAGATAAGATGATGGCCATGCCGATTATTGCCAATATCGGTCCGGAAACCCAGCGGGCCAAGGAAGTTAAGGTCAGCGAAGAAGATGAGCCAAGCTGGGGAGAGCAGGAAGAAAGAGCAATCGGCTGGGAGACAACCACAGCGGTGGCCTATCTCCAGGCCGGCACCGATATTCTGACAATGGCTAATCCCAGAGCAATTAAGTACATGCAAAACTACATTGCCAGAATGACAAAATAGCAGGATAGA
>PWFW01000263.1 GCA_003554225.1 Halanaerobiaceae bacterium
GAAGTACTCTGGAAGAATTTTGCTGACTGATTTATACTGAGTTATAGGTCTGGATTAACATTATCAAAAACATTATCTATAAATTTACGAAAACGCTCTCTTTCATCCTCTACTTCCTGGCTGACATCCTCTTCATCTTCCTCCGGTCTTTCTCTTACCAGAGCCCGATGGGCAACCTCCTCAGCCAGATATATGGGAGTATCGGTTCTCAGAGCAAGATTTATTGCATCACTGGGACGGGAATCAATAGAATACTTCTCTCCATTTTGAGTTATTTCCAGTCTGGCATAAAAAGTATTTTCTCTCAGATCAGAGATAATAACTCTTTCCGGACTGATATCCAGCTCTCCAAATATATTTTTCATGAGGTCATAACTTATTGGGCGAGGTATCTCTATTTTTTCTCTGGCAATGGTAATGGCTTTAGCCTCTGCAGGACCAACAACAATAGGGAGAACGCCTTCTCCCTCTTCCTCTTGAAGCAGCACAACAGGAGCCTGATTGTTCATATTTATTCCAACAGCCTGCACTTTCATTTTAAGCATTGATAAGACCTCCTTTCAGAGAGTCATTTCTGTGTTTATTATATCATTTATTGGGGAAATTAAAAAGACTTTAAGGCTTTTTCTGGCTTTTTATTCTTTGCAAGGTTTGGTATTGTAACTGCTAAATCATAAGAAAAAAATATCCGGACCTTTTCCCAACCTGTTTTAAAGGCCCGGAATCAGGCTTCTAATTTATCCTCCTTGAGATAAATTGTTCGGGAGGGGAAGGCAAATTCAATTTCCCGCTCTTTAAACTCCTTTTTCATTTTGAAATTAATCTCCTGCTGAATATTCATATAATCAAGATACTCTTTACTGTTAACAAAATAAACCACTTCAAAAATCAGGCTGAAATCTCCATAGGCTTGAAAATGCACCCTGTTAACTTCCGTGTTGTCAATATTTTCAATAATATCTGTAATCAGCGGAGGGATCTCCCTAAGTTTTTCCAGCGGAGTATCGTAGGTCACTCCAAAATTAAATACAATTCTCCGACGCTTCATCCGGCGGAAATTCTGGATCCGGGAATTTGTCAGATCTCCATTGGAAAAAACAAGCTGCTCACCTGATAGGCTCTGAAGACGGGTGGTTTTAATACCTATATATTCCACTATACCCCTGAAATCTCCGACAATAATGAAATCCCCTATTTCAAAGGGTTTATCGATCTGAATGGTAAAATAACTAAAAATATCCTGAATAATTGACTGAGAGGCAAAGCCAATGGCAATACCACCAATACCCAGACCTGCAATCAACCCTGAAATCTGAATTCCCAGGTTGTCAAGAAAGAAAAGAAAGGCAAAGAGCCAGATAAAAACTTTGGCAATGCTCCAGATCATGGAAAGAACCTTTTCCTGCCGGGCTTCATCCTCGGTGCGGTGTTTGAAATATTGTGATATAAGAAAAAAAGCTGTTCTCTGTATGATTAAAACTGAAAATATAATTATCAGGGCTAAAATGGAGTAATTAATAATATCTCTGAGATAGTCAGTAAGATAGAGCTGCTGCAGTCCCAGGTTGATTAAAAGAAACCAGAGCAGAGGGGTAACCAGTTTATCGATCGAAGAAATATATTTATCTGCCTCCGGCCACCTCTTCTCCATCAGGCGGTGAATAAATCTCAGAAGATATTTTTCCAGACCCCAGATTAAAAAACCTCCTGTAACCAGTATCAGCACCAGGGAACCAATATTAACCAGTGAGTTTTCCTGCCATAACAATCTTAAGGTTGCAACCATTTAGTAGCCCACCACCTGACAAGTTATTAAATTTCCTTTGTTTTCCAGGTGCCTCTGCGGAACCAGATAATTAAGGCCAGCACTCCAGTAATCTTGGCAAACAAAATTCCCCACCAGATTCCCTGCCGTCCCCAGTTAAAGGTGTGGGCCAGCAGATAGGAAAAGGGAATCTGAAATCCCCAGAGGGTCAGCAATCTAAAGAAGGTCTGGGGGATTGTTTTTCCGGCTCCATTTAAAGCTCCGCTCATTACAATCTGAGCACCCAAAAAGGAATAGGCAAAACCTGCTAAAATCAAATATTCTGTACCGATTGAAATAACCTCAGGATCTTCGGTAAAAACACCTATCAGATAGGGCGAGAGAAACAGCAGTAAAAGAGCCAGTCCCAGGAGAAAGATAAAGGTTACTCCTGTTCCCAGCCAGGAAACCTTTCCTGCTTCATCAGGCTGATCTGCACCCAGATGCTGCCCCACCATTACCCCGGTTGCTCGCCCCAGTCCAAAGGCCGGCATCCTTATCACCGAAGTTATCCTGTTGGCCACCCCCCAGGCTGCTACTGTTGCAGTTCCAAAATCGGCCACAATAGCTGTCATTAAAGTCAGGGCCAGGGCCAGAGCAGAATCTCCCAGAGCGGCCGGTGTTCCTATTCTCAGAATCTTTTTGATCATGGTAAAGTCAGGAACAAGATGTTTTAATTTAAGCTTTAGCTGGGTTTTGTTCCAGAACATAATATAGATTCCCACCAGACCGGCTGCCAGTCGGGATAATACCGTTGCCAGGGCTGCTCCCCCGATTCCCAGTTCGGGAAAGAAAAACCAGCCAAAAATCATAAAGGGATCAAGAATAATATTTAAAACAACGGTAAATACCTTGATTTTCATGGGGGTTATGGTATCACCGATACCCTCCAGGGCTGCTGAAAAAATATAGTAAATAAATATAATCGGTATTCCGGATACATAAATACGAAAGTATTCCAGAGCCAGTGGCAGCACTTCAGGTTCTGCACCGATCAGCAAAAATAGCTCCTCTGCAAAGATTAAGGCTGCAGCAGTGAACCAGATAGAGATAAAAATTGCAAAAATAAAAATCTGTCCGGTTGCCTTACTCGCCATTTCCGGGCGCTCAGCCCCGGTATACTGAGAGACCAGAGCCACGCCAGCAATGGAAAATCCCGCTCCCATTGAATAAACAATGAAAAGCAGGGGAAATGCCAGAGATATCGCTGCCAGATTCTCAGGTCCCAGTCTGCCGACCCAGAAGGTATCAGCCAGTTGATACATAAGATGCATGCCCTGGCCAATAATAATGGGCCAGGAGAGCTTTAATAGTGTAGGTAAAAGAGGTTGATTAATAATTTCCTGTTTGCTGTTTTCAATTGCCTTCACCAACTCCACCCTTCCAGAAAGGAATATAATATATATGCTGATTGTTAAATGACTGATTACCTGTTACTGTTTCTTTAAAAATTAAATTCTGACGTGAAAAACTAAAAAATAGATAAATTTTGAAAATAATATTGTTAAGATAAAGATATTTATATGTTCATTGATAAACATTATAAAGCTATAAGTTATATCTGTCAAGAATTGTGCTTCTATATTACTACTTATCTATTCTGCGGGCATCTCCTTCAAATATAATGATTTTGATTTCTTTCTCTATTCTTCTCAAAGAAATTCTGCAGACATTAGCAGATAATATATAATAGAAAAACAGCAGGATGGCAGTTATATAAAAAATATGAATGTCATATAAAAAATTAAAAAATAACCGGAGCAAACCGGTTTATTAATTAAACATTTTTTTCAGCCGGATTTGACAAATGTATAGTATATTGCTATGATTTATTTAGATTTAGAAAATATTTCAGGATTTAAATAATTTCGTCAAAATTTCACCAGGAGGTTATATCATGACTAAACTTTTAATAGTATATTACAGTTCCTACGGACATATGTTTAAAATGGCCCGGGTAGCAGCTGAAGCAGTAAAGGATATAGAAAATTATCAGGTTGAATTAAAGAAAATACCCGAGCTGGAACAGGCTAAAAAAGGCATGTCTTCCCAGGAGGCCTATGTAAAGGCCAGAGAAGCTCAAAAAGATATTCCCGAAGCCACACATGATGATCTGGTCTGGGCTGATGGAATTATCTGGGGTATTCCCACCAGATTTGGTAACATGCCGGCTCAGGTTAAACAGTTTATTGATACTGCCGGGAGTCTGTGGGCCGAGGGTAAACTGGAAGGCAAGGCAACTGGAATTATGAGCAGTTCCAATAATGTTCATGGTGGTCAGGAAACTACTATATTGACTTCATTGATTCCACTGCTCCACCTGGGAATGATCTTTGTCGGCTCACCCTATGGTGAAAATCAGGAAATGTTTACTGATAGACCTGATAAACTAACTGGAGGCTCCCCCTATGGACCTTCTACAATAGCAGGTGCAGATGGCAGCCTGATGCCTGTGGAAGAAGATTTAGCTATGGCAGGCAAACTTGCCCTGCGGGTGGCGAAAGTAGCCAGCAAAGTAAAAGAGCTGGATTAATCCTGAGACAGAAAGAGGTAAACAGGGCAAAAATTACTATCAGCAGGTCAAATGAAGAGAGCCCCTGGTTTAAAAGCCAGGGGCTGCTTTTTTGAATAAAATTTAGCCTCTTTGCTATTTATTTCTTTGCCTTAAGCCTGCTTTATTTATGAAAAGATGCTATAAAA
>PWFW01000298.1 GCA_003554225.1 Halanaerobiaceae bacterium
TGTCTGAAAAGAGCGACAATAAAGTCCAGGCTGGGGTGATTCCATGAATCTACTGAGTTTGCTTTTAAACGGGCTGGCAGGCGCTGCCACCGGTTACATAACCAATGATATTGCGGTCCGCATGATATTCAGAAAAATCGGACCCTTTGGCGGAGTTCTGGAAGAAACCAGAGAAGAATTTATTGATAATGTAAGCGATCTGGTGGAAGATAAAATAATTAACTATAATACCATTGCCGGAGAACTGGAGCGAACGGAATTTCGCCAGGAAATTTCCCGCCTTCTGGAAGAAGTGGTTTTTCTCCGTCTTAAAGAGGATCTGGAGGAGATAGACTGGCGGGATATTCCCGGCTATCAGGAAAGCTGCCGTGGTCTGGCTGAAATCCTGACCAGCCCAGGATTTATTGCTGAGATTTTAACAGCTCTGGCTGAAACCAGCACTCTGGATGAGGCTTTAAGTTCCGAGCAGTTAGAAGAAATACTGGTGAGTTTTTTCAGGTTGTTAGCTTCCCTTTGGGAAGATGATCAGGCAGGTGAAGAACTCTCCCTCATTATCTTTAACCTGCTTAATATAATTCGCCAGGAAGACAGTCAGCAGCAGGCTTTGAGAGATTTTATCCAGGAATATCAGCAGGAACTGGAAAAAAGAGAGGGAGAGCTAAATGAAGTTCTGATTGACTTTTTTCAGCAGCTTCAGCTGGAAGAATATGTGAAAAATAAGCTTGAGAAAATTTTCAAAACACCTCTGGCTGAAATTTACCAGGCAGGAGAAGCAGTAAATTCCCAAACCGGTCCGGGGCAGCTGATGCTTGATTTTCTGGAGACCGAGGCCGGTGCGGAGATAGGACAGGACCTGCTGGCAGCCCTATTTAGCTCTCTCCAGGAAATTAATCTTACTCTGCCCGAGCTATTTGAGGACAGCTGGACCGATACCCTGGCTCCGCTGTTGGAAAAGAAATTGCCTGAAATCATTGAGGAGCTGCTGCTCTGGCTGGATGATCACAGCAGTGAACTGGAAGATAGAGTTGATCGGGTTATTGGTGAGGTGCTGGCGGAAGGACGGGGACTGCGCAATAATATCAAGCAGATTCTTTACCGGGCGCTTCAGGGGAATATTGCCCGTCGTTATGGAATTATTGGCAGTGTGATGTCCGGTATGGCCGGCGATGAAAAAATCACCAGTCTGGCCAGGGATCTGGCCGACCAATTAACAGAAATTTTCGAAAACAACAGTCTGGGCTGGCTGGTTTACCGTCTGAATGAGCTGGGGCTTCTGGAGGAACAGGTCTGGTATGAGTTTATCCTGCAGAGGCTGAGAAGTTTTGCTGACAGCGACTTCCCTCGGATAGGTGTTGAGGGAGATCTTCCTGCTGTATTATCAGAAATAACGCCGGCAGATCTTCTGGGTGACAGGCTTCCTGGACTGCTGGCAGCAGAAACACCGGTGGTGCTTGCAGCTCTGACGGGAGATCTTTTAAGTTCTCCGGAAACAGCTGATCTGCTGCAGTATAAGGTAAGTGAGCTATTCTTTGCTGCAGAGAGCGACAGCCTGGTTTTCCAGGCCCTGGAGAAAGGTGCCGGAAACATTCTTCAGGATGAGGAAAGAATTGCCCGTCTGGCGGAGGAATTGCAATCAGTTTTATATGGCTTTTTGGCTGATAGACCTCTCGGTCTTTCTGATTTTCAGGTAAATCTCAATCTGACCAGAGAGCTTTCTGATCTTCTGGAAGATAAGCTTGTCTGCTGGCTGAGAGAACAGGGGGAGAACAGTCCTTCCCAGATATTATCCCGACTGGAGATGGTTGCTGATTATCAGGAGCGGATGACAGACTTTTTTCTGGAAATAATTGAAGAAAATCTTGCCAGCCTGCTACAGGACCGGGTCAGTCAGGCAGTGGCAGATAATCTCCATGATCTGTCTGTGGAAGATATGCGTCAGGTAGTGGAAAGCTTTATAGGTACCGAACTCAAGCCCCTGACCTATTTTGGCGGACTGTTAGGTTTCATAGCAGGTTTGCTGCTGGGAATTGCCGGAGGAGGGATGCTGGCAGCAGCAGATGCACCTCTCAGGATAATAATATCGATGCTGGTTTACGGGTTTGTAGGTTTTTTAACCAATGTGCTGGCTATTAAAATGATTTTTCAGCCCTATCAGCCGATCAGACTTGCAGGTCTACAGCTGCCTCTGACACCGGGACTTTTTGCCCGCAATCAGAAAAGATTTGCCGGTGCCCTGGGCGATTTTGTTCAGGATGATCTGCTCAATCCCTATCGCATCAACCGTTTGTTTCAGAATCAACGACCGGATATTGAAGAAATGATTTTCCAGGAGATGAGCAGCAACTATTTTCGCCGGGTGCGAGCAATCCTGCGGATCAGCAGTGATCTTCTCTCGGAAAAAATTGTTGACTGGGGAGCAGAGAGAAGCTACCAGCAGAGCAGCAGGCTGGCGGATAAAATAGCTGCAGCAGTAGAGCAACTGTCAATTTCAGAGGAACTGCTGGATGAACTGGAAAACAGGTTAAAACAGCTTCTTGCAGAGCCTTCGGGGGAATTCAGCCTGCTTGGTACAGGCCTTAAGAGATTAAATGAAATACTTCATACAGAGGAAAAAAATCTGAAATATTTTCTTACCCGGGAGGAACAGAGGGAACTGCTGGAATATCTCAAGCAGGAGCTGGGAATTTTTCTGGGAGAAAATCTGGAAGCTGAAAAAGCTTTAGATAATCAGAAAGGTGAAGAGAGACAAACCGTTCGAAAGGGCCTGGCTGTAGAGTTATTCTCTCACTGGCAGAAGTCTCTGGCAGGCAGCAAAATTAAAGAGCTAATTCCAGCTTCAAGCAGAAACAGAATTACCGCTGCCACGGGAGAGGAGCTCACTGATGCTCTTAAAGAGGGTCATCTGGTGCAGGTTATCAATCAATTTTTCCACCGGGAAGCTTACGAACGGGGACAGGAACTCAACTGGCTGGACGGATTTGTTAATTTGATTGAAGATAATTTTGTTTCTTTTCTGGATTTTCTTGTCAAGAGGCTGGAGCAGCTTTTTAAGGACAGCAGAGATGAAATTAAGAGCGCTGCTGCTGATATTTTGCAGGAAGAGTTAAGTTCTGGAGATTCCCGGAGAAGCTGGTTAAGTTCGGCTCTCTTCCGCAGTGCTTACTATTTGACCGATGGTGAAGCTACCCTCTATGAAATTATCGATCGTCTGCTGGATGAAGAACTTCCTGAGTTTCTGGAGGAAAGCAGGGAAGATATTGCAAAAATTTTCCAGCCAGCTGTTAGTGAAATTACCCGGGATACTGTCTGGGGTCTGCTTCAGAGGGCTGAAGCAGAAGACTGGCAGCAGCTGATCAGGGCTGTCTTAAATAGAGAAGAGGTGAGCAGCAATTTTAAGCGTTTTTCCCGCAGACTGCTGGATTCCATCTGGAATTTTAAGCTTCCTGAAGAAATTTTTCAGCCGGGATGGAAGATGTTATTTGCTACCGAAAAAGAGGCTGGAGCTTTTTCTGCTGAGCTGAAGCAAAATCTTCAGCTCCGGTTATTTCAGCAGCAGACAGCAGAAAGCCAGAGATTGAAGCCGCTGATTGATCCACTACTGGAGCAGTTTCTTCAGGCCGGACTGGTGACTGCCAGTCCTGCCAGCATCTGGCAGGCACTGACAGGATTAGAGCCCAATTCATTTGCCCCGGGACAGTCAGCCTTCTGGGAATCTGATCAGCAGCGACAGCTGAAGAAAGAGCTTCTGACTGCAGCTGAAATTACCTTTGACTTTTTCAGGTCCCGGCCTGAGCTTATTAAACCTGCCACCATTCTGGATAGGGAAAGATTTTCTCAGGATCTGGAGTATTTAATAATCAATCTATCTCAAAACCAGCAGTTTTTAACTGAGCTGCAGCAGATTTTCAGCAGTCATATTAGCCGTACTTCCGGACTGCTGTCTCGTAAAATAAAGGTTGAAACTGCTGAATATATCCTGAACTTACTGCTGGCTAACAGTCTGGACGGCCTGGAAAATCACTTCCAGGGACTGCTGCAGGCTCTGGAAATTAAGGGGGTAACCATGACCCAGGTGGAGGAGATGGATCCGGCAGCTATTGAAAAACTTTTTAACTCCTTTGCCGGTCCCTATCTGACCAAACTAAAACTATATGGCTGGTCAGGCTCTCTGATCGGTCTGATTACTGAAATTATTACAGGAACCAGCATATAGGATGAGCAGTCAGGCTGCCCGGGATTAAATTAACCGGGCAATTTTTATAGAAAAGGCTTGCGCCCTAATCATGATTATGATAAAATCATGATTGAAATAAAGGGAATAAATTATCAATGAAAAAATTCAAAATTTTATGAGGCCTGATAACTTTTAGATGTACTCGGCGGCGAGAATTAGTTAAATGATTTTCCAGAGGCTAATAATTTCAGAGAGCAGCAACTTCTGGAATGCAGTGCAGAATTAATGCTGAATCAGCAGATAA
>PWFW01000012.1 GCA_003554225.1 Halanaerobiaceae bacterium
CAGCGACGAGATCGTCCTCGGCGTCTCGAAACACACCCCGGTCGGGAAGGTGCTGTTCGGCAGCGTCGCCCAGGCGGTGATCCTCGACAGCGATCGGCCGGTGACGGTCGTCCCGGACGAATCCGAGTAGCGGTCGACGGTGGGGGACGGTTGGCAGGTTCGTGACGGTCCCAGAACGACTTCTCGAAGGGCTACGAGAGGTCGCGTGTGACGAGAAGTGACGGACTACGAGGTGACGCCCCCGCCCGAACGGCTGGCCGATCGGGTGCAGCTTCGAACGGCGTTCTCCACGGAGCGCGACGAGGTGACGCGTTTCACGATCCAGTTGGAGTACTGGTTGGACGGCGACTGGCGGGAGATCGTTCACGACCAGGACGCGCCCGGCGGCCACGACGTGACCGAAGAGAGGTTACACCGTGACGTGTACCGCGACGACGGAAAGTACCGTACGGAGGAAATTTCGCCACCGATTCCGGCGAACGAGGCGTTCGACCACGCCGAAGAAGATTTACGCGAGAACGCCGAACTGTTCATCAGGAGATTCGAACGATGGCACGGAGTGAAAGACAGGAGCGACCCGTAAGCGAAGACGAGTTCGAGTCGATGCCCGAGCGCATCGACAGCCACGTCGACCGGGTGCGCGATCTGTTGAAGCGAGAGACCGACAGCGCCGACGCCTGAGTGCGATCCATCTCAACTGTTCATTTCGAGTTATTCGGACAGTCGCGCCCAGCGAGCAGTCGCCGAACCGACGAACAGGACCGCGAGGAGAGCGACGAGCGCGCCGAAGCCGGGTAGCTCGTCGGCGTCGATGGCGTCCTCGTCGGCGTCGTCCGCGTCCGCGTCGTCGGCGTCGTCCGCGTCCGCGTCGTCGGCGCCGTCGGAGTCAGCGTCCGCATCCTCGTCGTCGGCGTCGTCCGCGTCGTCGGCGTCCGCGTCGTCGGCGTCCTCGACGGTCAGCTGCCAGGGGCCGACGACGTCCCGGCTGGTCGCGACGAGCCACTCCCCGTCGACGGCGTCGGCGCTCAGGCGCACGACCTCGCGCTCGCCGGCTCCGAGCTCGAGGGGTTCGACGTCGCCGACGGCCCCGTCGACGGCCAGCACCACCTCGTCCGTGGTGGCCTCGTCGCCCGGATTCGCCACCGTGGCCTCCACCTCGAGTGGCTCCCCGTCGGCGACGGTGCGGTCGCCGTCGGGGGTGACGTCGACGATCTTGAACTCGGCCGGCTCGTCGGGTTCGCCGTCCCCGACGGTCAACGTCCAGGGACCGGCGACGTCGTCGTCGGTCAGAACCCCCCAGTCGTACTCGCCGTCGGGCGGCGCCGGGAGGGTGACCGTCACCGTGGTCCGGTCGCCGGCGTCGAGTTCGACGGGCTCCCGGTCGCCGCTGGGTCCCAGGACGACCTCGACGTCGTCGGCGCCGGCCTCGCTGCCGACGTTCTCGACGGTCACCTCGACGTCGACGGGATCGCCGGTCTCCAGGCTGTGGTCGCCCTCGGGGGTGACGTCGACGATCTCGAAGCGGACGTCGTCTGCCTCCTCGACCGTCAGGACGTAGCTCTCGGAGACGTCGTCGGCGGTCTCGAAGCGCCACTCGTAGCTCCCCTCGGACGGGGGCTCGAGGTCGACGCTGACGACCTCGCGCTCGCCGGGATCGAGGGCGACCTCCTCGCTGGCGACGACGTCGCCGTCGACGACGAGCTCGACGACATCGACGCCGGCCCCCTCGCCGGCGTTCTCGACGAAGGCCCCCACCGGGACGGTCTCGCCCTCCTCGACCGTGAGGTCGGCGTCCGGCTGGACGTCGACGACCTCGAACTCGGCCGGCTCGTCGGCGGCGACGCCGCCGGCGGCCACCGCGAGAGTGAGCAGTACGATCGCGACCGCGACACCTCGGCGTCCGTCAATTACCGTCATCGTTCCGGAGTGTCGCCGCGAGCGACAACCGTCTTTCGGCCGCGGCGAACCGGGACGGCCCGGGGGTCACCAGTCGGTCAGGTCGACGGTCGTCGAGTAGCTCTCGCCGAAGACGTGGTGTTCGGTCGCGGAGACGCGCCGGAGAGTCGTCGACGGTGGCCGTGACGCGGTACCCACGCTCGACCAGGTCGTCCGTGCAGGCGCGGCTCCAGCCGGACTCGTCGCCGGCGACGACGAGCAGGTCGAGCCGGCTCTGGGAGCGTTCGTACCCCGCGTGGGCGAGCTCGACCGTCCCGCAGCTGCTCGAGCCGTACTGGACCGTCCCTCGGGCGGTGACGGTGTCGCCGTCGACGGTCACCTCGGGTGGCTCCCCGACGGGGAGGTCCACGTCGGTCGTTTCGAACGCCACGTCGAGTCCGATCCCCGGGAGCCGATCGAGACAGCCGGCAGTCGCGGCGGCGAGCGCGATGGAGCCACCGGCGAGGAGCTCACGGCGGTTCATCGGACGACGTTTGGGGGATCGGCGTAAGTGTCTTTCCCGACTCCGGACGTGTCCGGTCGGGACGGTCGTCGTCGATCCGAGGGACGGTCGTCGTCGCCGATCGGAGACACTCCTCGTCGTGGAATGGAAGTACGCTCGTTGCCGCTTCTCGGAGCTGCGATCGTCGTCGCTGCTCGGCTGTGACCTCCGGAGCCGTCGCTGGTCGACGCGACGTCCAAAGAATGAAACCGCGATCGGAGCCGACCGCGTGGTCGGTGGTTACTGACTCGCGTTAGTCCTGCCGGCGGAGAGCCAGCATGGCGGCGGCGAGCAGCGCGACGAGGGCGACGGCGACGCCGAAGCCGGGCTGTGCGTCTTCGTCGTCGTCGTCGTCATCGTCGTCGTCGTCATCTTCCGGCGGTGCCTCGGCCTCGACGGTCAGCATCCAGGTGTCCGACTCGTCGTCGGAGGTCTGGACGAACCACTCGTACTCGCCCTCGGCGGGCGCGTCGATCTCGAAGTTGGCGGTGACGTCCTCGCCGGCGTCGAGGTCGACCTCTTCGCTGGCGACGACCTCGCCGTCGACGACGAACTCGACGTCGTCAGTGCCGGCTTCCTCGCCGACGTTCTCGACCGTGGCGCTGGCCTCGATGACGTCGCCTTCCTCGACGGTGACGTCAGCGGCGGGGTCAACGTCAACGATCATGAACTCGGCGGGATCTGGGTCAGGCGCCTCTTCGACGGTCAGCGTCCAGGTGTCCGACTCGTCGTCGGGCGTCTGGACGTTCCAGTCGTAGTCACCCTCCGCGTCGGGTGCGGTCACGTCGAAGGTGACGGTCTCTTCCTCACCGGAGGCGAGTTCGAGCTCCTCGGTGGCGAGCACTTCGCCGTCGAAGACGAACTCGACGTCCTTGGTGTCCGTCTCGTCGCCCATGTTCTCGACGGTGACGTCGATCTCGAGCTCCGCACCGGGTTCGACGGTCAGGTCGGCGCCGGGCTCGACGTCGGTGATCTGGAAGTCAGCCGGGTCGAGCGCTTCGACGACGATACCCTCGACCTCGTCGTCCTCGTCACCACTCTCGGTGACGCGGATCTGGCTGATTTCGTCGCCGTCGTCGAGGCCGGAGAAGTCGAAGCTGTCGGCGACCATGCCGTCCTCGACTTCGACGGTCGTGCGCAGGACCTCGGTCGGGAGGCGGACGCGGTAGTCGACTTCCGTGCCGTCGGCGACGGAGGTCGAGGCCTCGATCGTCTGATCGTCGACGTTCTCGACGATCAGTTCGTCGTCGTCAGTGAATTCGCCTTCGATCTCGATCTCGCGCTCGTCGACGTCGAAGGTCGTGTTGATCTCTAGCTCTTCAGAGTCTTCGATGCTGGTCGCATCGGTGTCGACATAGAGGTTGTCTTCACCGACGAGGAGGCTGGTTGCCCAGGTGTCGCCGTCCTCGAACTCGACGTCGTTGAACGTCTCACCAGTGTCGATGGCGACGTAGAACGTGCTGTTGTCGAAGTCCTCGAGTAGGGCGGCGATTTCAACGTCGTCGTCCCACTCGCCGTCTTCGACATCGCTGACGTTGAACTTGTCGTCATCACCGAAGACGCCGGCGTCCTCGAGTGCGTACTCGAAGAAGACTTCCTCGTCGTCACCGACCCACGTCTGGTCGTCGTCGATGACGTACGAGAAGCCACTCGCTTCGACTTGGGTGACGAGGATGTCCTCCTCAGCGACGGAGTCGTCCTCGGTCACGCGCTCGAGGAGCTCTTCGATGTCCTCGTGGTCATCCTCGATGTCCAGGTCGGTGTCTTCAGGCGAAACCCACGTGCGGATGTCCTCGACAGACGGTTCGTCGACCGTCAGGAACGCGATGTCCGTTTCGTCGTCGTCGGTGATGTCAGCGTAGACCTCGATGTCGTAGTCGAGGGCGTACATCGGACTGTCGTCGAAGCGGTCGGCGAACTTGCCGGGTTCGTTATCGCCCCCGGCGTTCTCGAACGTGATGCTCTCGGCTGGG
>PWFW01000004.1 GCA_003554225.1 Halanaerobiaceae bacterium
GGCCTGGTTTATGAAACTCTCTTTCATTATGACCCCATGGATGATGAATTTATTCCCTGGCTGGCAGAGGATGGCTTCTGGATTGAAGATGAAGAAATATATTTTCTGGAACTGAAAGAAGATATTTACTGGCAGGATGGAGAAGACCTCGACGCCGAAGATGTAAAATTTACCTTTACCCTGGCCCGGGAGAACGACCTTCCCTACTCTCCTATCTGGAACTGGCTGGATGAAATTGAAGTTCATAATGACAGGGAACTCTCCTTTATTTTTGATCAGGCTCCCTATCACGAATGGCGGGAGATGCTCTATGGACAGCTGATACTGCCCGAGCACATCTGGAGCGAAATACCCGGCGATGAGCTTTTAGAAATTGCCAATGAAGAGCCGGTAGGCAGCGGCGCCTATACTTACTATGCCGCTGAAAGTGACCGGATGATCTGGGAAAGAAACGATGACTGGTGGGGAATTGAGCATTTTGGTGAGCCTACCCCCAGGTATCTGGAAAATATTATAGTCTATGAAAACAATATTGCTCTGGGCATGCTGCTGCAGGGAGAGCTTGATTTAAGCAACTATTTCCTGCCCGGAATACCAAGACTTAAAGCCAGTCCTGACTATGATATAACCACCTATTATGAAGATGAACCTTATATGCTGCCCGAAAATACTGCCATGCTTTTCCTCAATACTCAAAGACCCGGCCTCGATGATCCCGAATTTAGAAGAGCTTTAGCCTATGCCATTAATCCCGAGATTATTGTGGAAAGGGTTTTTGAGGGAATGGTTGAAAAGGCCGATCCTACCGGTCTGTTCGGAGAAGGCTGGATGGAACTCCACAGCGAAGAGGTAGCAGAGGAATATGGTTTTTACTATGATCCTGATACCGCCGAGGAAATGCTGGATGAAGCAGGTTATGTTGATGCCACCGGTGACGGCTGGAGGGATACTCCCGATGGTGAGGAGCTGGAGTTTACCATTATCGTCCCCGGCGGCTGGACCGACTGGATGGAGTCCATCAATGTCATTGCCGAGCAGTTTAATGAAATTGGCATCAATGCTGAGCCTGATTATCCAGATATTTCGATATATGAAGATAAGATGTTCGGCGGTGATTTTGACATGTTGATCAACAACTTTGGCTCCGGTTTAAGTTCAACTCCCTACAGTTACTGGAACTGGGTGGCCAACCAGCAGATTGATGATGAATATGCCACTGAAGGAAACTTCGGCCGCTATGATAATCCCGATCTTTTTGACAAAATTGATCAGTTAAGCCTGACTCCCTTTGGAGACGAAGCTGCTGAGGAAATAGCGGCAGACATCCAGCGGATCCTTCTTGAAGAGATGCCCTCGATACCGATGTGGTATAATGGCATGTGGGCTCAGTCCACCAATATCAACTGGACCAACTGGCCTTCGGAAGATAATCCTGAAGGTTTACCAATCACCTGGGGTGGCATGTGGACAATGGGAGCCCTGGATATGCTGATTGGACTGGAACAGGTCGAATAAGTCTATTGAAACTTTCGGTAAGATATTCAGCCAGCTAAATAACAACTTATAATGATTTATCTGATATTCCTGGAGTTTGGTCTTTAACTATCACAGGGTATCAGCACTGACAGGTCTTAATATATCTCCGGGCCCGACAGCTTTAAGTGTCGGGCCCAAAAATATCACACTTGCTAGCAGGAAGGAGAGATACAATTAATGGGGAAATATTTTGGTAAAAAGCTTGCCATTTACCTGGCAACCTTTTTTGTGGCCGTTACAATAAACTGGTTAATTCCCCGCTTTATGCCCGGTGACCCGATTTTAAGTATGCTGGCACAGTTTCAGGGGCTGGAAGGGGGCCAGGAGATAATTCAAAGCCGTTTTGTGCAGTCCTTCGGCCTTGATCAACCTCTAATCTATCAGTATTTAAACTTCTGGCGCTCTCTCTTTAGAGGTGACCTGGGGGTCAGCATAACGATCTATCCCCGACCGGTTATAGATATTATCAGAAATTCTATCTTATTTGATATAATCGTGGTTCTGCCGGCGGTTTCTCTCAGCTGGATCATCGGCAATAAAGCCGGAGCCTTTTCCGGTTTCAATAAAAAGGCCGACTCTTTTTTAATGCCCTTTTTCTATTTTTTAACCTCTTCACCCTATTTCTGGTTTGCCATTGTGGTGGTTTATGTTTTTGGTATCCGGCTTAATATCTTTCCTACCAGCCATGCTTACAGCTCAGGCATGACACCCGGATTTACCCTGCCCTTTATTATAAATTTTATCAGACACTGGTTTCTCCCTTTCTTTACCATGTTTCTGGTGGGACTGGGAGGCTGGGCTATCGGCATGAGAAATATGATTATCTACGAGAAGAAAGCTAATTACTCCGAATATATGAAGTCTCTGGGAGCTAAGGACAAAATGGTGAGAAGATATGCCTTTCGAAATGGAGTGCTGCCGCAGGTAACAGGACTGGCCATTCAGCTTGGCACCATCATATCCGGTGCTATCCTGGTTCAGATGGTTTTCTCCTATCCCGGACTGGGTTATCGGATGGTGCAGGCCGTTCAAAATCAGGATTACTTCCTGCTTCAGGGCAGCTTTCTGGCCTTGATAACCATGGCGCTGGCGGCCAACTTTATCGTAGATATTGTCTACATGATAATTGATCCCCGCATCAGAGCTTCCTACAAGGAGGAAAAGTAACTATGTTTCTCTGGAAAAAAATCAAAAACAATGAAAATATCTATTATGCCATAACCAACGTAAAGGTTCAGATTGGATTCAGCCTCTTTTTTCTGATTGTGCTGCTGGCCATTATCGGGCCGATGATAACCAGATACACTTATACAGAATTCGCCGGTCCGGGCTATCACCCTCCTTCCGGTGATTACTGGTTTGGCACGACCCTCCAGGGGCGGGATGTTTTTACCCAGACCGTTTTTGGTCTGCGTTCCACCATCCTGGTCGGTTTTATCGGTGGCCTGATTGCCAGCTTTATCGGTGTCATAATAGGACTGGTTGCAGGCTATAAAGGCGGTCTGCTGGATGAAGCTCTAATGATGCTGACTAATGTGGTTCTCACTTTTCCCACGCTGGCAGTCCTGATAATTGTAGCGGCCTATCTTCCCTACCGGGGCATTGTCAATATGGCTGTGCTGGTGGGGCTGACCGTCTGGCCCTGGACGGCCCGGGCGGTGCGCTCTCAGGCTATGTCATTAAAAAGCTCTCGCTTTGTGGATCTTTCCCGGATTTCAGCTAACAATGTTTTCCGAATCCTTTTTGAAGATATAGCCGCCAACATGTTTTCCTATATTTTCATGGTTTTTATCCTGCAATTTATGGGGACCATTCTGGCCACTGTCGGCCTGGAATTTCTTGGTTTAGGCCCCACCCGGGGGATCTCCCTGGGCCTGATCATGCAGAACGCTGTCAACTGGAATGCCCTGGAACTGGGCATGTGGTGGTGGGGAATAATTCCAGGCTTGATTCTCACCTTTATGATTGTCTCCCTATACTTTATCAATACCGGACTGGATGAAGCCTTCAATCCAAAATTAAGGGAGTTTTAACCATGGCAGATAATGGAACTGTACTGGAAGTAAAAGATCTTAAAACCTATTACCGGGTTATGAAGGGCGATGTTAAAGCAGTAGATAACTTAAATTTTACGGTCAGGCGGGGCGAAATTCTGGGAGTAGTGGGAGAATCAGGCTGCGGCAAGAGCACGCTGGCTTATTCCCTCATTTCTTTAAAGAAGCCCCTGCAGCATATATCTGGAGAGGCCAATCTTCTGGGACAGGATTTGATGCAGCTTTCCGGTAGGGAAAAGAGAAAACTTAAACTGAAAAATATTTCTATTATCCCACAGTATGCCCTCGATGCCTTCAGCCCTACCAAAAAAATCAAGACTTTTATCAAAGATTTAGTCAAACAGCACGGCCGCCGGGCCGATAAGAAATTCATGGATAAGGTCAGAGAAAGGTTTAAGATTGTCAATCTATCCCCCTCTGTTCTGGATCGCTATTCGATGGAACTTTCAGGAGGCATGAAGCAGAGGGTAGTTATGCTGATTTCCTCTCTCCTGGATCCGGATTTATTAATTGCCGATGAAATAACCTCGGCTCTGGATGTAACCTCCCAGCGTTTTGTCACCACTCTGCTGGCCGATCTCAGAGATGAGGGAATAATCGGTTCGGCTATCTTTATTACCCATGACCTGGCCACTCTCTATCAGATTGCCGATCGCATCCTGGTCATGTATGCCGGGCGTCTGGCTGAGCTGGGAGCTGCTGATGAAATTGTCCATAATCCCCGTCATCCCTATACCCGGGATTTGATTAACTCCCTGCCACGGATAGGGATTCAGCATAAAGATGAGAGATTAACTGGAATCAAAGGCA
>PWFW01000226.1 GCA_003554225.1 Halanaerobiaceae bacterium
AAACAGGCAGGAAAACACAAAAGATAAGAAGAAGACAAAGTCCAGGAAATATAAAAAACAGAAAAGGAGAAAGCGCCTGGTTTTTGGGCGGGTAATAGCTGACAGCAAAAAGCCCTATTCCCTGAATGACCTGCCTGAAGATGGTTCTGCAGTGGTGGAGGGTGAAGTCTTTAAAGTTGATCAGCGCCGAATTCGCAACGGACGGATGCTTAAGCTTATTGCTATCACCGACAACACCGATTCCCTGCTCTTGAAAATTTTCTGCCAGTCAGAGTCCGATCTGAGCTGCAAAATCAAAAGCGGGGATTATCTTAAAGCCCGGGGCCAGCTGAAATATGACCGCTACAGCCGTGAGACTGTCATGCTGGTGGATGACCTGGTGCGCCTGCCGCCCCGGTTCCGCCAGGACACCGCTTCGGAAAAGAGGATCGAGCTTCATCTCCACACCCTCATGAGCAATATGGATGCCGTAACTGACGTGGATGAGGTCATCGAGAGGGCTGCCCGCTGGGGTCACCGCAGTCTTGCCATCACCGACCACGGAGGGGTCCAGGCTTTCCCCGATGCCTATCAGGCCGGTCAGGAGCATGATATTAAAATTATTTTCGGTCTGGAAGCCTACCTTGTTGATGACGGTGACGCCATTGTGGTAAGTCCTGGAGAACGGAGCCTTAAGGAGACCGAATATGTTGTCTTTGATTTTGAAACCACCGGCCTGGAAGCCAGCCAGGAGCGCATCATTGAAATCGGGGCAGTCAAAGTGGCTGATGGTCAGATTCAGAAAAGTTTCTCCAGTCTAATTAATCCCGGGAAGCAGATCTCCCGTAAAATAACCAAGCTTACCGGCATTAAAAACAGCGATGTCAAAAATGCCCCTGCAATATCAGAGGTACTTCCCGACTTTCTTGATTTCATCGGGGATGCCGTGCTGGTAGCTCACAATATTGATTTCGACTACAGTTTTCTTCGAGCTGAATGCCGCCGTACCGGACTGGAAACTCCCCGGCTGCCTCTGCTTGATACGGTTTCTTTGAGCAGGGCCCTGTTGCCTGAGCTTGGCAGCCATAAACTAAACAGGGTGGCCAGAGACCTGGAGGTCAGCCTGGAAAATCATCATCGGGCTGAGGATGACGCTGCAGCCACTGCCAGCATCCTGCTCAGGCTGCTGGAGAAGGCCCGGCAGGAGGAGGAGCTCAGCAGTTTAGCAGATCTCAATCAACTCACCGGCAGGATTGACTGGAAGAAGAAGCGCTATTCCCATGCTGTGCTGCTGGCAAAAAACCGAACCGGTCTTAAGGATTTGTATTATCTGGTTTCCCGCTCTCATTTAAATAATTTTTATCAGAAGCCCCGAATTCTCAAGAGCGAGCTGGAAAAACACCGCTCTGATCTCCTGGTGGGTTCAGCCTGCGAAGCCGGTGATCTCTTTCAGGCTCTAATGCAGGATAAATCCCGCGATGAAATCCGGGAGATTGTCCGTTTTTATGATTATCTGGAAATTCAGCCTGCCGCCAACAATGAGTTTATGATTCCAGAACGCTTTGACTCTCTGGATGATATTCGGGAGATCAACAGGGAAATTTTTGAGCTCGGCCGCCGTTTTAAGAAGCCGGTTGTCGCTACCGGTGATGTGCATTTTCTTGACCCTGAAGATTATATCTACCGGGAAATTCTTCAAACCGGCCAGAAGTTTGACGATGCTGATCAGCAGCCTCCAGTTTATTTTAAAACCACCGATGAGATGTTAGAGGAGTTCGCCTATCTGGGAGAAGAGGCAGCCCGGGAAGTGGTGATTGAAAATCCTGGAGCTATTGATGCTGAGATTGAAGAAATACCGCCGATGCCCGAGGGGCTTTTTACTCCGGAAATTGAAGGTGCCGATGAAAAGGTAAGGGAAATGACCTTTGCCGAAGCTCATCGTCTCTATGGTGAGGAGCTTCCTCCCCGGGTTGAAGACCGGCTGGAAAAGGAGCTGCAGGCTATTATCGATAACGGTTTTGCCGTGATTTATTTAATCTCCCATAAACTTGTCAGACAGTCCCTGGAGGACGGTTATCTGGTTGGCTCCCGGGGCTCGGTAGGCTCTTCGCTGGTAGCCCGGATGTGCCAGATTACCGAGGTTAATCCCCTGCCGCCCCATTACCGCTGTTCCGATCCTGACTGCAGTTACAGTAAATTTATTGAATCTGAAGCAGACACAGGTGCTGACCTTCCCGATGCCAGCTGTCCTCACTGTGGCGCCGATCTTATCAAGGATGGTTTCGATATTCCCTTTGAAGTCTTTATGGGTTTCGACGGCAACAAGGTTCCCGATATTGATCTCAATTTCTCAGGGGATTATCAGTCCCGGATCCACACAGTTACCGAGGAATACTTTGGCCGGGATTATGTCTTTCGGGCTGGAACTATTTCAACTATAGCAGATCGCACGGCCTATGGTTTTGTGAAAAATTATCTTCAGGAGAAGGGGCTGGACAGGCGCGGCACCGAAATTAATCGTCTGGTTCAGGGCTGTACCGGGGTTAAACGCACCACCGGACAGCATCCCGGGGGGCTGATGGTGGTTCCTGAAGAGATGGATATCCATGATTTCACACCGATCCAGCACCCGGCAAACGATCAGGATACCGATGTCCGCACCACTCATTTTGACTATCATGCCATCAGCGGACGGATTCTTAAGCTCGACCTGCTAGGCCATGATGATCCAACCTCAATCCGCAAGCTTCAGGATATGACCGGGGTGGATCCCCTGAGCATCGAGCTTGACCACCCGGAAACCATGAAGATATTCTCTGGAATCGAGCCTCTCAATCTGGAGAGAAATGACCTGGATCTTAAGGTTGGGACCCTTGGCATTCCAGAATTCGGGACTTCTTTCGTCCGGCAGATGCTGATAGATACCCGTCCCGGCACCTTTGCTGAACTGGTGCGGATCAGCGGTCTGTCTCACGGCACCGATGTCTGGCTCAATAATGCCCGGGATTTAATTCAGGAAGGGACTGCCGAGCTCAAGGAGGTAATCTCTGTTCGCGATGACATCATGAATTACCTCATTCAGCAGGGGATGAACCCGGCTGACAGCTTTTCCATCATGGAGCATGTTCGTAAGGGTAGAGGCCTTACTGCTGAGGAGGAGAAGAAAATGCGGGCTGCCGGAGTGCCGGACTGGTATATCAATTCCTGCAAAAAGATTAAGTACATGTTCCCCAAGGCACATGCAGCTGCCTATGTTATGATGGCCTTCAGGATTGCCTATTTTAAAGTCAGGTATCCCGCTGAGTTTTACACCACCTACTTTACCGTCAAAGCTGGCGATTTTGATGCCGAAATTGTGAGTCAGGGTTATCAATATGTGCTTGATTATTATCAGGAGCTGGAATCTCGCAGCAGTGAGCTGACTGCCAAGGATAAAAATCTGATGACAGTGCTGGAAATTGTCATTGAGGCCATGGCCCGGGGCATTAGATTTCTTCCCGTTGACCTCTATCGTTCCAGTATCAGCGATTTTCAGCTGACTGAAGAGGGGCTGCTGCCGCCCTTAATCAGTCTGACCGGTCTGGGCAGTGCTGCTGCTGAAAGCCTGGTAAGCGCCCGACAGGAGGCTGAATTCTCTTCAATTGAAGATCTGCAGAACCGCACCAGCCTTTCCAGCACAGTGATTGAGGTTATGAAGGAGCACGGCAGTCTTGAAGGTCTGCCAGATGAAGATCAACTTTCGCTTTTCGCAGAGTAATCCGGATCTGCTGCCCGATTATGCTGATCATCTGATTACCGAAATAAGCCTGATCAGGGAAATCAGGCAGAATGAAGAGAGGGGGATTGCAGGATGGCTGATTTTAGAAGAACCCGACTAAAAATACTTCTGATAGTGCTGGTTATTTCTCTGGTTGCCGGGGTTTACCTGGCTCATGTTTATCATAAATTTCTGACTGAAGAGCTGATTTCAGATGACCAGATCGCTTATCAGCCGGAAGAAAGTTTGAGTATTATTCGAGAAAATGAAGCTGAGGGGGAGACCAGGCTGCTTTCAGACAATTTTCCCTCCCATCCCCGGCTTTCTCCAGACAGGACCCGGCTGGCCTACATCGCCCCCCATCAGTGGGAAGAGATCGGCAGTCTTTATATTTATGATTACCCATCTGATGAGGTCATTACTCTGCTGGAGGGTAAGGATTTCGGTTCTCAGCATACCCCGAAAAATGTCTGGTGGCTTGATGATGAATATCTGCTGGTTCTGGAGGGTTTTGCTTATGGCACGGTTACCGTGGGAGGGGAGCTGCAGGTAGTGCAGGCTTCGTCGGGAGAAATGGCTCAGCTGGTTGGATTTCCTGAAGAGGATCGTAAGGAAATTATGGATCTGGAGTATCTAGATGATGAGGAGATTTATCTGCTGAA
>PWFW01000270.1 GCA_003554225.1 Halanaerobiaceae bacterium
ACGTAAGAAGACCCCAATGACCTTGAGCAGAAGCAAGTGCGTGAACACCATCCGCACCTCCCTCCTGAGCACCATTTCCGAGCACCGCGACCTGAAAGATCTGAAAGTGCATGTGGGAATGAACGCAAGCAACCTCTTCATCTCCTACTCAGACCGCAAGGAGGCCCTGTCCCGCTCAAATGAAACGAAGACATACACTTACCCTGTTTGGGACCACCTGCCATATAATGATGCTTTGAACCAGGGGATGGGAGGCTTTTCCTACGACACAAACAAAATCAACGACTTGTCACACTCTGCACTATATGAAAAAATCCTGAAGCTCATTCCTGCCGCTGACCGAAATGATGTGAACATGGAGTGTGGGCGCACCGCTGTCAGGGAAAGGGAGGGAGAGCAAGGGGGAAGGTCAGCCAAGACACCTCGCAATTGCAACAACAACAACAACAATAACAACAGTCCCAACTACTCGTCTGGGGATCCAGGGCCCAGTGGTGTGAATCAGGGTCGCAACAATTGAAGGGGTGGCCGGTCAAGGCTGGAACTGCTGTCAATTAACTGTGATGGCATACCAACTGATGAAGAAAGTATGAAAATGCAAGAACTTGTACTTCAGATTTCTAGACGCCACTTGATTGTTCTGACTGAGACAAGAACGAACGAGCTCAAGAGACTCCTCCAACATCTCCCTGAGTATGTGATCATTGGGCAGACACAGATTCCTGAAGGACAGCAAGGTTTAAGAGGACGTGGGGTCGCTGTCCTCGCATCAATTCAAGTGGCAGAGTTTTGTTCTTTGTTCCGAGTGATAGACAACATTCAAGGCCTGTGGGTAAAATGTGACAAAAAACTCTTTGATTTGGAGGAGGATGTCCTGCTGTGTGCAGCCTATTTGAACCCTCAGAGCAACAAGAGATATTCTCAAGATATTGATGATCTTTTTTACACGCTGGGTGATGAGATTTTGCTGGTTAAGATTGAGACACCACACGTTATCATCTGTGGGGATTTTAATGCTCACATAGGGTGCCTCAATGAGATTACGGATGCCCACTATGATTTGCTTGCCGCTTATCCACACCTCACTGAAAACAGAGTCACTCAGTGCCCAAATGTCAATAGGGCTGGAAAATGCCTTATTGACGTTGCCTCCAACTTAAACTGCATCATTACGACTGGAAGAGCACCTGGAGATTTTGGACAGCCTTCATTCGTGGGCTACAACAAAACGTGCAGAAGCAGACCAGACCATTTGTTAGTGTCAAAACACTTGTATTCATTTATTGACCAAGTGACCATCACAGACCCTGTCAGCCTGGACCACTGCTTCCACACAGTCGCCTTCAGCATTCCAGACACGCACACACATCACATCGACAAGCGATTCCACTCCATCCACAGTGAGACACTTCAAAGCTCTCCTGAGAGGTACCTTTTTCGATGGAGGGCAGATAAAGTGCAGGCTTACACTGAGCACATTGAAGGGGATCTGTCAAGCAGAGAGGCTTTTGAATCTGCTGTCACAGATCGCGATGCTGAGAGAGCTTGTTCCTGCCTTAAAACTTGGATCTTTACGGCTGCCAGGCACCCTGATGTTGGTATGCTAACCTTCAGATCCTGCTCACGTCAAAATGTTTGCAACAGAAATCATAAACGGCCTGAGTGGTTCAATGATGTGTGTAGAGCCAAGAAGAAGGCTCTTATTACTGCTTTAAAAACCGGGCAAGCCAGGCACGCTTGTGAGCACCTCCACAGAGAATATAGAGCTGAAGCGCAGCGTGCCAAGAGAAGGTACACTCACGCTCAAGCCACAGATTTTATGCACAAGCTGTTTCAAAAAGATCCGGCTGTTCACAAGCTTCTTAAAAAACCTGTGAGCTCTCATACCACTCCTATTGCTGAGCAAGCCTGGCAAGACCATATCAACAACCTTTTCAATCGCCCTGCTCCTGCAAACAATGACGGTGATGGCTTGCACAGTACATCAAGGGGTGCTGATCCACACCCTTTCACCTTGCCTGGAGATGTTGAGCTCACCACTCTTGTTTCAAAGCACATTTCAAACATGAGCAGTACTTCCTCTCCTGGTTTTGACACTATTCTGCCCCCTTTCATCAAACATGCTTGCAAGCTGGTCCCAAGACAAAATGGTAGAGGGCGTGAAAAGTACAACGTGCTGGCTCCTTACATTTCGCAACTCTTCAGTCTCATGCTTGAGACTGCCCACATTCCTCCAGCCTGGAAAGCTGCCAAACTTGCACCATTATATAAAAAGGGCGCGGTGACAAACCCCTCCAATTATCGGATGCTTGCAGTTAGTGGCACACTGTACCGCCTATACACAAATGTCTTGCGCTCAATGATCCAAGATTGGTGTGCCAAATACAACATCATCCCTGATACTCAGTTTGGCTTCTTCCCAGGTCGCAACACCTTACAGCCACTTTTTATTCTGAGGCATTTAAAGCATGCAGCTCAGACAGTGCAACCCAACAAATCCTCACGCTTGTATGCCACTTTCATTGACTTCAAGCAAGCGTATGATTCCATACCCAGAGACAGACTGTGGGAGCACTTGCACAAATGTCGGATGCCCAGCCATCTCATCTCTATTATTCAGGATCTGTACCATGATGACAAGTACATACTTATTGATGGGGATAAACGGGCCAGTGTCCAGCCAACTTACGGTGTGAAGCAAGGGTGTCCACTTTCTCCTCTTCTGTTCTCAATTTACATCAATGACATTGGATGCATCACAGAAGGGGTAACAGGTGCGGTGACAGGCAATCGGGATCTTCGTGTCTCACATATGCTCTACGCAGATGACCTATGCTTGACTTCAAACAGACACAACCATATGCAAACCATGTTGAACAAGCTGCATAGTTACGCTCACAGAAAATGTCTGACTGTCAACACTCAAAAGTCTGAGGTTGTTTGCTTCAACTCCAGAGAGATTCCCCCCCCGCTGTTGTATGATGGTGACAGCCTGCCGTACTCTGACTCTTTCAAATACCTGGGTATGGTCTGTGACAAACGCCTAAATCTTTCTACTGCTGCTGAGGCTGCTCTCAAACCATGTGTGGCAGGAACTTACCGTGTCAGAGCCTTTGCCAACGATCACAACCTCTCAAATCGGCTGCATGCGTACATCTGGCTTCTAAAAACATATGCTATTCCAGCAGCCATGTATGCCAGCCAGATTTGGGCTACTCCTTACTTACGGCAGGGCAGTGAAGAAATGATGGACAACCCTCTTCAAAAGTGGATCTTGAATGTTTTGCGTAACCTTCTTGGAGTGAGAACCACAACACCATCATGGAGCATTCTGAGAGAGTGTGGCATTGAGCCTTTTCAGTTCAACTGGTTTCGTGCCACCATGCGTTTTTACAACTCGCTCACCCAGTGTAACAGTCTACTACTCAAGAGGGTTTTCTTAGCAGACATCTGCCTCAGCACCAGAAATGATTCATGTTGGATGTCACACCTACTGTCTGGGCTGAATGGTCTGACACACGCGGATCTCATGAGACGACAGATTATGGCTGGTGACCCTGTGAACCTCAGTCAATTCGTGGTGGATTTGAGATCAAAGCACCTCAGCTACTGGCACCAATTCACAGCTCCAGATCCCAGAGCAAACAACAGTAAACGGCTGACATATCATCAATGGTGCGCACTCCCTGTCAGAGATGCTCATGCTATTCACCCGCCTTACACAATGCCCAAATACATGTTCCTGAATCTTCCTCATCATGTCCTGCGCAACACTGCAAGGTTCAGGCTTCGGGTTCACACTCTTCGTATCGAACAGGCTACTTGGTCCAACAGGAACTCTCCTGTGTGTGATGTTTGTGATTCCGGTGACATTCAAGATGAAAAGCACGTGTTGTTCAGATGCTCTCATTCTCAGGTCTGCTCTCTCCGTCAGCAGTATGCCTCTCTTTTTGAGCACAACTTCTCCTTTCTTCATTATCATATTCCCCACAGGATGCCATGCCAAGGCACCATTCACCATGTGAACTCACAGGATATTACTAATTTTCTAAACCAGGATAACAATAGACTTCCTTTTTTCCTTCATGATCTTATGTGTATTTACGAACAGGCTAGCAGTCGAACGTCTTGACTGAGGCCTTTTTCCCTTGTATCCCTTGTAACCCTTATCGACCTCACAAGATAAGAGGTTTCTCTTTAGACCAATTGTTGATCGTGTGGCTCAGACTTGTGCCACCTGGATGGCTACAGACCACATCTTGAATTGTATGGCCCAGACTAACGCGACTTGGCTGGTGGTTAACCACATACTG
>PWFW01000054.1 GCA_003554225.1 Halanaerobiaceae bacterium
GATAAATTTGGGCAGACCGGTTTAAGTAAAATTCTATGAGTTCAGGCAGGAGAAATGTTAAGGCAGTAAATCTTGATTGCGGAGGCTTGATAAAATGACAGTTCACATCGGGGCAGACAGGGATGAAGTCGCTCAAAGTGTTCTGATTCCAGGGGATCCTCTGCGGGCTAAGTATATTGCAGAGAATTTTCTGGAGGATGTTATCTGCTACAATGAGGTCAGGGGGATGTATGGTTATACCGGTTATTATAAGGGAAAGAAAATTTCTACTCAGGGCTCCGGAATGGGCATGCCCTCTCTCTCTATTTATGCCAATGAATTAATCCGGGAATATGGAGTAAAAAAACTAATCAGAGTTGGATCCTGCGGCTCTTTAAGTAAAAAGGCCGGTATTAGAGATGTAATTCTGGCCATGAGTGCTTCAACCAACTCCAAGATGAATGAGATCAGGTTTGATGGCCTGGATTATGCCCCCACGGCTGATTTTGATCTTTTGAGAAAGGCTTACAAAGCTGCCCGGGAACTGGAGATAGTCCCCAGAGTGGGAAACATTTTAAGCTGCGATGATTTTTATAGCGATGATGAAGATTGGTTTAAAGTATGGCAGGATTATGGCACATTAGCTGTTGAAATGGAATCGGCAGAGCTCTATACTCTGGCCGCCAGATATGATGTTCAGGCGCTGGCTATATTGACTGTTAGCGACTCCCTGGTAACCGGAGAAGAGACAACTTCCGAGGAGAGGGAAAAAACCTTTACTGACATGATGAAAATTGCCCTGGAGATTGCCTGATTTTTAACCGGAGAAAATTTTTCTGGACAGAAAAATTAAACACTACAGCGGTATTTCTGTTTTAGTTTCCCGGAGGGAGATCTAAAACATATAGCTTAGTGCTTCTGCCTGATACTGCCGCTGTAGTGTTTTTATTATTGTACTATTTTTATTGTTCTTTATGGTGCTTTTTTCTATATTGTTCCAATAAACTTCAAATTTCTTTAATCAGCTTCAGTTTCAGGTTGGACTTCTTCAGCTTCAGCAGACATGACAACCCGGGTATTGGCCCAGCGGTCACCCATCCGGAGGCCCAGTTTGTCGGTAAGAACCAGGATTATCTCCACAATTCCAACTATTAATCCCACAATCGGGCCGATAACCCAGCCCAGTACTGGAATTATTCCTATTATGCTGCCGATGGCCAGCGGAAGATTTCTTTTAGCAGAGACAGCCAGATCAACCAGATCACCTTCCTGATAAGTCACCTCCAGTTTCATGAGTTTTTTGCCAATACTTTTATTTTTCCAGATATCCTCTCCTGTTATCCTGTACATCAGCGCTTCCTTGAAAAGCATGTAGGCTGCACTTGCTATAAAGCCAACAAAGGGAACCAGTGCCATAAGTCCTGCGATAAGGCCGTCAATAATTGCTGCTACTGCTCTGGCAAACAGATCAGCTTTTTCCGCTTCAACTGCATTTTTACCTGTTTGCTCCATAATAATCCATCCCCTTCCTATAGCTAGCTATTTTTCTGAATTATACTACTATTTTCCTGATTTGTCAACTTATTATCTTACATTTAATAAGCAGGATAACAGCCGGGATCTGGAGAATATCATAAATAAAGGAAAATTAAATGGCAATTAAAGAAAAATAAATAAGTTTATATAAGTTTAGATAATTTTATTAAGGAAAATGAAGGAATCTTTTAGTTAAGCTGCAATTAAAGTTCAAGGAGCAGTAATATGGCAAGAGAAAGTATAACAATCAGGTGGATGCAGGAATTTGAAAAGGACCTGGTGGTTAATGCCGCCCGGCAGAGTTTTTCCTTTGTTTTTTATGTTTTTTTACGGATATTTTATTTTTCCCGGAAACTCAGGGTTTTAATTGTTGAAAAAGAAGGCAAAATTGTCGGGGCCTCTGCTGTCAGTGTTTACAATCTACATCCCGATAAGGTAGGTCTGGTTGATTTTATTTTTGTAATTCCTGAGGCAGCCGGCCAGGGGCTGGGCTCCAGACTGCTTGCCAGGTCTCAGCAATACTTTGCCCGGCAGAATGCTGATGATTTCATAGCCTTTGTCGATGGTTATAATTCGCCTTCCTGGATAATGTTTCATCACCAGGGATTTAGCTGGCTAAGTCTCCGGCAGCAGATAAAAATCTGGGGCAGCAGAACCTTTCTGCTCTGGTTTAAGAGCATGTATCTTAAAGAACTGGGGCATTTCATGCTCTGGAAAAGCCCGGAAAGGAAGAAACCTCAGGTCAGCTGGCGTCCCGGGGAATTTTTGCTGATGCTGCTGGCTATTTCTCTCTTTGCCTGGTGGGGTTTACGAAATTATGGAGTTAATTATTTACCGCTGCTGCTGGCATTGACAGTTAATATAGCTATTTATGAAGGAATGGAATGGCTGACTGCCAGAAAACTTGCAGTAAATACAGAATTCAGGATCTGGGAAAATGGTATTACTGTTAATATAATTTTGCTGTTAATTCCGGGTCTCTTTATTCCCGCTCAGGGCAGTATATATCTGAAGGATTATGAGCACAATTACCAACGCAGGCCTGAAATCAAGGGCAGGATGGCAGGAGCTGCAATCATGGCAGGTTTCATTTTTTCCTTATTTATTATAATCCTGCAGAGGATTTATCCCATAGAGTTTCTTTACGGGGCAGCGCTTTTCTCCTTGATTTATTACAGCTTTCAATCAGTATTAATTTTTACTCCTTTACAGATGTTTAAGGGCCGACAGCTCAAGCGCTGGCAGCCAAAATTCTGGTATCTGTGTATTGCCGGCTGGCTGATTTTGCTTCTACTTTTCTGGTGGTAAGAAAGCTGATATAAGATGCTTTTTCAGTCCGGATTTTTCAATATGGTGAGCAGGTAAAAAATGGCTAGCAGGTAAAAAAAATTAGTCAGGGGAGATCAGGAGGTGGAGGCAGATGTCAGAAATTAGTTATAAATCAGGGCATATTCCGGATATAGAAAGCCTGGAAGAACTCTATCGGGATGCTGGCTGGTCGATATACTGTCAGGATCTTAATAAGCTTAAGAGGGCTTTGCAAAATTCCCGCGATATCATTACTGTCTGGCAGAAAGAGAGACTGATAGGTCTGGTGAGAACAGTAGGAGACGGAGAAACTATCCTTTATATTCAGGACCTGCTGGTGCTGAAAGAATTCCGCCGCCAGGGGATCGGCAGCGTTTTGCTGAAAAAAATTGTTGAAAGCAATTCCGGGATCAGGCAGAAAGTTTTGCTGACCGATGATACCCGGGAAACTCGAAGATTTTACCGGACAACGGAATTCAAAGAGGTTGAGGACATGGATCTTCTCTGTTATGTTAAAATGAGCTGAGAGCAGCCTGGCCTTTTCAGAATATCGAAGAAATAATTAGATAAACCGCCATGCCCCTCTGGGACACAACAATAAATGAAAATAATATGGCGTATTTTCAGGGTAAAACCGGAAAAATTAGCTGCTCCTGAGGCAAGGTGGGCCTTTGAGGCAGGAGATAAAAAACAGGCTTTTCTGGTAAACTGGTTTATAGATTTTTTTATTTAAATGGAATATATTTATTGTGTAGCAATGAAATTGGAGACTGGAGGGAGGACAAAATTGAAATATATTATTATTATGGTAATAGTTGCAGCAGCACTCTTTTTTTCTCTGGCTGCTGCCAGAGAGGGAAAAGCAGAAGAGGTGGCCAGGATTGACCAGGAGATGAAGAATATTGAAACCCAAACAGCCACCTTTGCTTTAGGCTGATTCTGGGGCCCGGATGCCGCCTTTGGTGCCCTGAAAGGGGTAGTAAGGACCCGGGTCGGTTATGCCGGAGGCATAAGCGAAAACCCAACCTATCGCAATATTGGTGACCACACTGAAACTCTGCAGCTGGATTTTAACCCTGAGGTGGTTTCTTACCGGGAGCTGGTGGAAAAATTCTGGGATGATCATAATCCCTACAGCCAGCCCTTTTCCCGGCAGTATCAATCCATGCTCTTTTATCACAATGAAGAGCAGCGAGAGATTGCCCTGGAGGTTAAGGAAGAGCTGGAAGCAGAGTCAGGCCGGACCATCAGAACTGTGATTCAGGAGTATGATAATTTCTATCTGGCCGAGGATTATCATCAGAAGTACTATCTTCAGAATAACAGGAGTTTTAAAAATCACTACCTTGAGATCTATGAATTTGA